>RFXV01000107.1 GCA_009921445.1 Flavobacteriia bacterium | reverse complement strand
TTAAAAACGCTCTTCTGCTCTTCTTTTTCATTAGGGAAAGCTAATGAATGTGTCTGCTCTGAGCGCCCAATTCGGAAAGATCGAGAAGAACATCTTGGATCATACTGTGGACATTCGGACGATATAGAACCCGATATCGACGGCTGCGAGACACTTCAGAAATTTCTACCTGAAAAACTTGCATATGTCACTTATTTTCAGTATAATAAGTAGTAAATAAATCCAATCTTTAATGACAGAAACCTACATCAATACCTATGAGGTCGAATACCTCTTTGAGGAAATGCCAAATGGCGTCATCAAATGGACGGGGCCATTTGAGGGCTGCCGCATGAAGGAAACAGATGGCCGCATCAAAATGGTCAACCCCAAGGGCGGGCCCCAACTGAAAAAGGGGCAGATGCTCAGCCATGTCATTCGCGGAGACTTCGACGTACTGATCGATCACTTTGAGCGTATAGAAGAGGGTTTTCTGATCAAGACCCGTGCAGCAGAAAACGATGGGAAAACCTTAGAGGAACAGGGTCTGATCCCGGAGAATTTTCACCTCTACGATAGAGTGGATATGAAAGAGTACCAACAGCGCAGCAAGACCGATTGGTGGAAGAAGAAATCTTCCTCCGCATCTTAGCAGCCGAAAAGCAATTCCCTTATGAAGCCTTTTCTGGCCATTGCCCTACTTCTTGCCGCTGCGGCCTGTGTTTCCCCAGCCTCGGATCCGACCGAAAAGAAGAATGAGGCACCATACATTCTCATCTCCAAAGACAACAAAGGCCAGATCGGTGAATGGCTGCACATTTTGGATCCAGAGCTTCAGATCGTGGAATTCTACGGCATACCCCTTGATTCGCTTGAATTCTACCTGGATCGTGCGCAGGCTGTAGTGATCGGCGGCGGTAAGGACATCGATCCCGAATGGTACGACCAACCAGAATACAGACCGTTTTGCGGACCTGTCGACCCGTATAGGGACAGTCTGGAATATGCGATGATCTGCTACGCGCGGGAGAAGGTGCTCCCTACCCTGGGCATCTGCCGGGGCCAACAGATGATCAACGTGGCCTATGGAGGTACGCTCATACCGGACATCCCCAGCTTTATCGAAAGACCCCAGGCGCATAAAAGCAGCAGTGACAGCGCCCACAGCCTTTTACCTGTGACAAGCTCCTGGATACGCGATTCATTTTCCTCGGAAGTTTTCTGGGTCAATAGTCGGCACCATCAGTGCGTTGACGTACTCGCAGCAGGTTTCCGAGTGGACGCCTACGCACCGGACAGCGTGATCGAGGCCATATCCCTTGCGGATTCCATCCATCCATTTGTGCAAGCCGTGCAATTCCACCCTGAAGACCTTAGAGACTCCCTTTCCAACAGCTGGGGTGCTTTGTTTCTTCAGGCCGTCGCTTCTCAAAAAAATGAACTTCATGCCCATGAATAAGGTCAACCTGAAAGAAAAACTCGCCCTGTTCTCGGACCATTGGCATCCGAGGATCGCTGGCGAACTCAATGGACAGCAGATCAAGCTGGCCAAGCTGCAGGGTGAATTCATCTGGCACAGCCATGAGGAAGAAGACGAGATGTTCCTGGTCCTTGATGGAGAGCTGACCCTCGAATTTCGCGACCGAACAGTTGTTGTGAAGGAAAATGAATTCCTCATTGTACCGCGTGGTGTAGAGCACCGGCCTGTGGCGCACAATGAAGTCTCTGTTATGCTCATTGAACCAGCGAGCACCGTCAATACCGGAAAGATCAAGAACGAGCGCACCCGGGAAGGACTGGACTACATTTGATTTGAGCGTGATCCTCGCTCCGCCCGTTCACCTTACCGTACTTAGATTTTAATATCATTCACCCATGAATAGCCTTTCCCACCGACAGACTCTTTTGATCTTCCTCGGCTTCACCCTTGCGATGGGCTGCAGCATGCCGGAAGATCCTGCAGAAGAAAAGATGCCATTCACCTACTGGGGACATCGCTACCTGCTCACCTCAGATGTGGCCTATGGAACCGAACCTGAACAGAAACTGGACATTTACAGGCAGGGGCGACGGCTCGGTGAAGTGGAATGGTGGCGGAATGACAGCTCATCACACCCCACCCTGATCTTCATTCACGGAGGTGGCTGGGTCGGCGGGAAAAAGGAAACGGACATTACTTCGATCACCCCCTATTTGCAGCATGGATGGAACGTGGTGAACCTGGAATACCGAAAAGGAGAGAATACCGCACCTACAGCTGTGGAGGATGTGCTCTGTGCCCTTGAGTGGATCGCCGATCATGCTGAAGAATACAATTTGGACATGGACCGGGTGGTGCTCTCCGGAGGTTCGGCAGGAGGACATCTGAGTTTGATCGCCGGCTTCCTGAACACTGAAGAAAAAGGCCCGTACTGCTACGCAGGAGACCGAATGAACATCCGTGCCGTGGTGAATTGGTTCGGCATCACCGACATTGAAAAGATCGAGACCTACTTGCGGAGCATCAAACCCGATTGGAACTATGCAGGCATGTGGATCGACGGAACAGAGAAGGTGGACAGCATTTCCCAATTGTATTCACCTGTGCACCACATCAGCAAGGGCACGCCACCGGTACTGACCCTGCATGGGGAGCTCGACTCTGTCGTACTCTTCGATCAAGCCTCAGAGCTGCATAGGCTGCTCGACAGTGCAGGCGTTCCCAACCGACTCTTGTCCGATCCGATGGGCAACCACGGAGGCTTCTCCAACGAGCAGTATCAGGCATTCTATGAAGCCATCTTTGAATTCCTCGGCCCACTGACCGAAGCATGAGCGTTCCTGTGATGCAAAGATCCTACTGCACCTCGGTGCGGGTGAGCGCATAGGCAGAGAATACGCCATATCCATTCACAATATTGGAATGTATCTGCTCTGGTTCTGCAAATGGATTCCCGATCTCAAAGGCATTGAGTCCAATGCCCTGCTTAAAGAGATCCTCTTCGAGGATGTAGAGATCCAGAAAGACGGTGTCTGGAATAAAGAACTCGGGCGAAAAACTCACGATGATCTCCTTGGAACTGCCGCCCATGATGTCCGGTCGAATGTAGGCCCATTCAAAGATCTCCTCGCCATCTCCGAGATCCACCCCCGCATCGCTGTCAAACTCGAGAAAGGGCGAATTGGACGAAAAGTAGATCTTCTCTTCCCATCCCATGGATTCGGTAGCCATGAAGCTCAGGTAGTAATAGCGTTTCGGCGGCAAGCCGGGAAGCGTCATGCGCACATCCATTCCTCCTGGCTGCACCCAACTCAGTTGGCTGGGCGCCACTGGCTCAGGTACCTGAGCCACAGCAGTAGCTTCCTCAAAATTGGTGTGCCGCACAGATATCGAATAGCTTTTGGCACGCTCGACAGGTTTGGATGAAGCAAAGACTCCGTTCTCAAAACCGAAAGACTGATACGATAGGCTGTCCCAGAGCAGTCCGTCCTCGTACATCAGCACCTTCGCATTGGGCAGGTCGTAGGGGGTCTGTTCAGTTCCAAAGACGGGAATGCTGTAACTGACCTCCACCACAGGAGTCTCCCCGGGACTCAGGGAAGGCTGACCTGCCGAACTTCGCGTCCTGCGTTGTAGTTCTCCCGCACATAGAGGAAGAAGGGATTTTGATGGTTGTAAAGATTGTAGGCGCTGATGTTGAACACCCGACTTCCCCACTTGGTCTTTTTCTTAAAATTCAGACTCACATCCAGTCTGTGGTAGGCGGGCATCCGATAAGCGTTGCGATCGCTGTAGCGTTCCACAAGTCCGCCATAGTACAGGTCAAAGACTGATGTGGCCTGAGGCCCTCTATAATACTCTACAGGCATTGTGATGGTGTTGCCACTGCCGTAGACCCAAGTGGCTCCAATGTCCACGCGCTCGCTGATGTCGTAAACGAGCACCACTGAGAGATCGTGCCGGCGGTCGAACTTGTATGGATAGATCTCGCCCTTGTTCAACTCTGTAAACTGCCTCTTACTCCAGGCCAGTGTATAGCCTACCCAGCCAGAGAGCTGCCCCAGCTTGCGCTGAACAAGGAACTCCATTCCGTACGCCCAGCCTCTTCCGTTGGTTTCGATCTGCGACTGCCAGTTGGAACGGGAAATAAATGAAGCGCCTTCCTTGTATTCGATCAGGCCGTCCATCCACTTGTAGTAGCCCTCTATTGAGAGATCGAGTTTGTACTTGGGGATCGAATGCGACAGCCCCGCTGCGATCTGCTGGGAAGACTGCGCAGGCACCTGCGAGGTGGCGGGCACCCAAAGATCGGTGGGCAGACCCACTGATGTATTGCTCAAAAGATGAATGAACTGCATCATGGAGGCGTAGGACAGCTTGGCACTGAGCCGCTCATTGATCAGGTAGCGGCCTGAAACCCTCGGTTGCAGCGAATTCAGATAGTCGCCATCCACAGCATATCCGGCATAATGCAATCCGAAGTTGACCTTCAGACGCTGTGAGAACCGAACCTCATCTTCAGCATAGACAAAGAAGTCGTAGCTGTAGGTCTGTGGAGAAAAATTGAGCACTGAATCGATATTCACCCCCGGACCGCTCTCCTTATAGGTCAGTGCCCCTGGAGTGAAAATGTGCTGTGTCAGCGCTCCGCCAAATTTCATGCGGTGACGGGTGTTGGGTAGATAGTCAAAATCGACCTTGGCGGTCAGGTCTTCGATCTTGGACAGAAAGACAGCTGAGAATTGCTCATTGCTCGATCGGACGGACGAGCCGATCTCGAATTTGTAGTTGCTGTAGGTCAGGGCGGTATTGGCGAAGAGTTTGGGATTGGATACATGATTCCAGCGCAAGGCGAAGGTGGTGTTGCCCCATTTCAGATCGGACTCATTGCGGGCAGAAGAGGTTCCAAATTCGGCCGGTTCTTCAAAACGAGAGTAGAATTTATCCCTCCCCGTGTAGAGGCTCGCGTATATCCGATCCTTATCGGATAAGATGTAGTTCAACTTGGCGGTCAGATCACCGAAGTAATAACCAGCAGACTCCTCACCCGGCGGACGCACAGCATTGGCCAATGCATCGATGTAGGTGCGGCGTCCCGAAACCGCAAAGCTCATCTTGTCCTTGATGATCGGGCCTTCGAGGAAGAGTTTGGAAGAGATCAGGCCAAGTGCACCCTCTCCCGAAAATTTTTTCATGCTGCCCTCCTTCAGGTCGATCTCGAGCACGGAGCTGAGCCTGCCCCCATGCCGCGCCGGAAAGCCTCCCTTGGTCAGTGATACATTCTTGATGGCGTCGGCATTGAACACAGAGAAGAAACCAAACAGGTGGGATGCATTGTACACCGTCACACCATCCATGAGGATCAAATTCTGGTCGGGCCCACCGCCCCGCACGTAGATGCCGCTGCTGCCCTCATTTCCACTTTGCACGCCGGGAAGCAATTGAATGACCTTCAGCACATCCACCTCACCAAATAAGGCCGGGATCTTTTTTATCTGAGCCACGGGAATATCGACCTGGCTCATCTGTGTCCGTTCCACTTCACTCGCCTCCGCAGTGACCACGGCTTCCTGAAGCAACTCTGTTTCCAGTGAAAGATGCCAGTCGATGACCGTATCCTTACTCAGTTCGATCGTTACTGTCTGCTTTTCGAAGCCCACCAAAGCCGCGCTGATCTGGTAGCTGCCCCTGGGCAGGGTCAGGCTGTAAAATCCATAGGTATTGCTCGCTGTTCCAATGGGCCGGTCGGCCACGTACACATTGGCAGACGGCAATCGCTCTGAGGAAGCAGCATCGTCAATGAAGCCACTTATGGTGGCCTGTTGGGCATGAAGCGAAAAGGGAATGCTCAATACTGTCATGAACAAACCCAGTTTGGACATCACAGAATGACGAATTTGCATGACCTCGTTTTAATTAAGCCCTAAAGTATTGCACCAATCTCTTATGGCTTGTCTGTCGGCAGTGCTTATCGAACTGTGATCGAAACTTTTCGCGTCCTGGAATGGAGGTGGCATCTGCAATTCATCCAACGGATAATTTTCGAAATGCTGGGTGCACTGAGGTCGATGACATGATGTGCAAGAATTTTGAATACTTGTGACAAAAGG
>RFXV01000106.1 GCA_009921445.1 Flavobacteriia bacterium | reverse complement strand
AAGATTCGACGATCTCGACTTCATCAATGGTCTGAGGGTGCAGAAAGATCTCCACTGAGGAACCCGAGCTGTAGCGGACTCCTCCATTTTCAAAGCCTGTGAATTTTGAGTGTATGCTGTCACCCTCTTCCAATTCGGACAGGACGAAAATGCCATCGATATTCGAGATGCCCTGACCCTGCCCATTCACATATATTCCCGCACCCGCCAGAGGCTCAGGACCACCCGGAAAAACGCCCCAGACCTTGAGCTCGATCTGTGCCGAAATGCTTAGAACCCATGCGACCGCACAGGCGGTAAGAATAAATTTCTTTTGCAGCACTTAACGGCCGCTTTTACTGATGCCCATCTATGACTTCTGGGTCGCGGTATCTGCAGCAAGTGTGCACTTTATCGTAATACTCCTGAGCGGCTGTTCCCTTTTCCGTGTCGTGACCAACGAATTGAATGCGCGAGTGAATGCTGTCCAAACTTATCTCCTCAGGCTTGTAGACCAAAAAGAGTTCCTGCTTTTCTTTGTCCCACTCACTGAAGTGAACCCCTTTAACATCGGTGGCTTTCTCGATTCGGTTCTTGCACATCCCACAAACTCCTGAAACGTGAAAACGGGTTTCCACCTTTTTTTGGGCGCTCAGCTCCATAGAGGTTACCAGTAAAGGAATGAACCCGAGAATGATGAACTTCTTCATGACATTTTTGATTACAAGACAAAGTTAAAACTAACGCTCAACGATTTTGAAACCCTCGATCACCATCCGCATCATCTTGGTACTTGCCGTATTTGTCGCTGCTTTTTATGCCTCGTACAAATTGTATGCCCCTCCACCTCCGCCTCTTCCTTTTTACGACCCTGCCGATGTGAATCCTGATCTTGTCGATCAAAGAATTCGTCACAAGGGTCGCGGGCACAGCATTGCCCCTTTCAGATTGACCGATCAATCGGGCAACATTGTGGACGAGGAATGGACCCGGGGTAAAGTGTATATGGCCGATTTTTTCTTTACCACCTGCCCTTCCATTTGCCTGGACATGGCCAAACAAAAACGCTGGTTGCAGGAGGAGATGCGCTCTGAGCAGGACTTCTTGATGCTCTCGCACACAGTGATGCCCGAGGTCGACAGCGTGGCTGTACTGGCGGAATATGCCGCTCTTCAAAATGCCGATCCAGATCGCTGGCGCTTGCTGACAGGCGAACGTGATAGCATTTATGCGCTGGCACGGCGCTCCTATTTAGTGGCCAAGGAACCTCAGACCGAGGCGCTCGAACACGAGATGATCCACACCGAGAATTTTGTGCTCATCGACAGGCAAAGAAGGATCCGGGGCTTTTACGACGGAACCTCCAGAGAATCTGTGCAGCTTTTGGCCCAGCACGCGAAGCAATTGCTGGGCCCTAAATAAATTGACCACGCCGAAGCGTGGTCAATCACGAGAAAAACTAAAACACAAAAAACGACCACATTTGCGGAACGTCTCTTTTCAAATATAGAATTTTATATCATTGATTCCAAGTACCCTTGAACGCTTGACCTCCAAATCGTGAAAAAGGACATCCTTCGCCTGGCATTGCTGCAGTCCGATCTCTATTGGGAGTCGGTGGAGGACAACCTGAAATCGTTTTCAGATCAGATCCGCAGACTTCCCGAGGCAGACCTCATCGTTCTCCCAGAGATGTTCTCAACGGGATTCAGTATGGCGCCTGAAAAGCTGGCTGAAAAAAACCGGATGCTCGCATTGAAGTGGATGGAAGACATCTCCACAGAAAGGTCCTGTGCCCTCTGTGGCAGTCTTTGTGTGGAAGATCAAGGCAAGTATGTCAATCGGTTCTTTGGTTTTCAAAAGGGGGCCTTGGACGTACGCTACGACAAGCGGCATCTGTTTTCCCTGGCCGGAGAAGAAAAGAAATATACGGCCGGAATCCAGCAGGTCTACTGGGAAGTTCTTGGTTGGCGGTTGATGCCTCTGATCTGTTATGATCTCCGGTTTCCCGCTTGGAGCCGAAATGATGGCTCAGTCGATCTATACCTCTATGTGGCCAACTGGCCTGAGAAACGCATTTCCGCCTGGGATACTCTGCTTCGTGCACGGGCCATGGAGAACATGGCTTACGTGGCTGGCGTGAACCGCGTGGGTGTGGATGGGAACGGAATGGCGCACAACGGAAGCAGTCAGGTGTTCGATGTGCTCGGCCACTCACTGGGTCGGTGCCCAGACAACCAACAAGAAGCGCTTGTGGTCGATCTGAGTATGGAAACCCTTGAACGGAACAGGAAACGCTTCGGATTCCTTCAGGACAGGGATCGGTTCACTCTTCAGGGCTAGGCTCTTCCTCAGGAGAAGCCACAGGGAATACGAAGTCCTCTGTCTGAACCCGCCAGACGCATTCCACTTCCCAATTGGCCTTCAAGGTGATGGGCTCCTCGTAGTAAAACATCTTCTCAGCTTGTCTTCGGGCTTCCCAGTCCGCAGGCGTCCAGCGGTCGTTGCTGTCGAGGTCTTCCAGGATCTGCAGTCTGTATTCTCCCGGTGGCAGATGGATCATTCGTTCGGATAGATGGCCTCTGAAGGGCAAACGGCGAATGACCTTTCCTTTTTTCATCAACTCGAAGATCATGGGCGAATCCCCCTCGGCCTGAGCCTCGATCAGGAGCTCTGCATAATCCTGAGGCTTCCACATCTTCCATGAAAGGATGAGCGTATCCGGATTGAGCACACCACCCAGCATTTCCAGCTGACCTGGGAGGATCTCCAATTCTGAGATGCCTGGCTCTGTATAGCCAATGCCCAGTGGATGACTGAATTTGAACCCTGATGCTCCCTGTACTGTGTGTTCCGTGGTGTCCTTCCGGCTTCGAAGGGTAATTCCCGGCTCGAGCATGCGAAATGGACGCGCTGCAATGAGCTGAAGGCTATCTGTTGGATCCAACTGAGGCTTGACGTTCAATCGAAATGCCATGCGTTCAAGCGTGTCATAGTTTCTCATCCGAATGAACGCCGTATCCGAGATCGTATCGTTCCATGACAATGGGATCCTCATGCTGTCCAGGCTATGCCTGTCCCAAAAGAAGCTCATGGTGTCGGCTGCCGGGTTGATGCGCACTGCGAATTCTTTCATTGCTGTATCGCCTTCCAGGGGCGGAAACCACTGCAGTTCTCTTACCGGCGCAGAGAAAGGGACCTGGATCTTGCCCCAGTCCACATGGCTGGGCTTCCGCATTTCCGGGGTCTGCTCCTCCACTGAGCTTCGAAGGAAGGCCCTGGGAAGAGAGTCAGAGACCAACGACTCTTTGGAAAAGGCAAAGGCCTCGGATCCGGGGTTGTAGACCAGATCGCTGTTCTTGTCGTCAAATGAGAGCAGCTTGTACACACCCGACCGGACGAAATCCACGGAGAAGAATCCCTCTTCATCTGTGATGCCGATAAAAGAGGGTTTGGCCTGAAGAGGGATGCTGTCAAAGGACTGCTCGGTCATGCTGTCGGGAAACTCGTAAAGAGCCACCGTCATGTTCTTCTTCGCTTTTTGGGTGTATGCATCCACGACCATGCCCTGGACAAGGAACGAATCGATGAACGTCCCCGTAGAAAACACATACTTGAAGCGGTTTTGCACATTTCCTTCCGTCAGGTCCGTAAGGGAAGACCCGAAGTTGAGGGTGTAGGTTGTAGCCTCTTTGAGGCTGTCGGGCAGCCGCACGTAGAGTTTCTTTCCCTTCTGTTTGAATTCAAGTTCGCCTTCGGTCGGTGGCGAGAGATAGATCTGGGTCGATGGGTTCTTGAGCACATAGTACTCATCAAACTCCAATAAAACCCGGCTTCCATCGAAGGAGTGCAGGCGTTCGCCCGATTCGCTGAGTGCCACACTCAGATTCGGCGGATCGCATCGGATGACACTGGGTGCAAGCGTATCTCTTCCTCCCCCAGCAGGACTCCCGATGGTCGCACAGGAAGAACTGCTCCAGGCATAGGCCAAAAGCAGAATGATACCTGGAACCCACAGCGCCTTGTTTAACATGCGAAAAACGCTCTTTGACTCATTTACCTTAAGGAATTTTACTTGCATGCGCTAACATTGTAATTCCCCAAGAACCAAATTCTATAATGATGAAATATACGCTGTGTCTGCTGCTCGGAGCTTTTCTTTCTTCAGGAAATCTCCATGCCCAATATTGCATAAACAATGTCGGTCCTTCCAGTACGGCCGATTCGGATATTGAGGATGTAATCCTTATCGGTGACAATTCCGCCATCAGCAATTTGGCAAGCTGCCCGGGTGTCGCTGGAGTGGACGACTATACTGCCACCCAGTCGGCGGATGTAAGCCTGGGTACTGGTTACGTTCTCGACATCAGCTTTGGCACCTGCGGTGGCACCTATGATGGCGTGGGACAGGCCTGGATCGACTGGAATCAGAACGGAACTTTTGAGGCCTCTGAAAGCGTAGGAACTGCGCAAGTTCCTGCCGGCAGTATGCCCGTTACAGCCACCTTTTCATTTTCAGTCCCTTCCAGTGCTCCTTTGGGTACCACCCGGATGCGTGTGATGCAATGGGAAGGGGGTGCATTGCCACTGAATCCCTGCGGCAGTTTCATTTGGGGAGCCGTGGAAGACTACGCCATTGTGGTCACCAACACCCCGCCAGCCTGTCCGAACACCACATTCCCATCACTTGCGAGCGTACTCGATGTGTCTGCTGAGATCTACTGGAGCGGCAGCGGCAGCAGCTACAATGTGGAATACGGCCCAGCGGGCTATGCTCAGGGAACAGGAACGCTGATCAATACAGCCAACGACAGCCTGCTCATTTCAGGTCTGGTGCCGAATTACAGCTATGATGTCTACATTCAGAACGACTGCTCGGCATCTGGCAACGGCACTTCTGCCTGGCTTGGTCCACTGACCTTCACCACGCTCTGCGCCGCGACGACCGCGCCATACATAGAAAATTTTGATGGCCTTGTTGTGGGGAACCCGGTAAACTGTTGGGAACTGTATGCTCAGTCCGGGTTCATTCCCGCTTCGGCGCTGGTCAGCAATGCAGGAACTCCCGTCAGTGCGCCCAATCACTTGGAGTTCAGTAACGGCTTTTCGGTCAGCACCTTTTTGGTCTCACCGCTCCTGGCGGGCCTGGACAGCAACCAATACCAATTGGAATTCTGGATGGCCAGTGGAGGAACTCCCCTGAACATTCAGGTTGGAACCCAGGCTTCTCCCTGGGACACTTCTGGCTTCATTCCGTTGCAGACTATTTCGTCCACTGGTACGTACACGCTGCACACCATCTATCTGAACAATATTGCTCCAGGACAGCGGCACATCGTATTCAAACACGACCCTTCTGCATTCAATGCAAGCCTTTTCCTCGACAACATTGCCTATACCTCCATCCCGAGTTGCGTTCCCCCGCAGAACCTAAATTTCGGGGCACTGGCCAACTCGGTGGACATCAGCTATTTCTTCCCAGGCGGAAGTCAGGTCAACTACGAGTGGGGGCCAGCGGGCTTCACTCAGGGAACCGGAACCTTCAGCACGACGGGCACCAACCCATTCACCATAAGCGGACTGGCTCCCAACACGACCTATGATATCTATGTACAGGGAGATTGCGGAACCAATGGCACCAGCCCATGGGCCGGTCCTTATTCCTTTACTACGCCCTGTATCACGGCTTCGCTGCCCTATCTGAAGGACTTTGACTCCTGGCCTCCATCATGCTTCGATATGACAGGTGGAAGCGTACAGTGGCTGCATTTCAACAACGACTACGCGCGAGGCAATTACTGGAGCTGGACGTCGGGCAATCAGGCCTACATGACCACAGAACCGATCTTGATCGATCAGGATGCACAGGTGGAATACCTCTGGTCGCATCAATACAACTCCACTTACCCGGACGATCAGGTCATTGTGCGGGCACAAGTAGTGGGAAGCACGGTGTGGGATACCATCAGTCATTTGGGTGGCCCGAGCTTCAATACCCCCAACTCCGGGCCGACCACACCAGGTGATTTCGCTGCTGAGATCGTCTATTTGAATCCCGCAGTCTATACCAACCAGAACGTTCGACTTCAACTCATCGCACGCTCGGGATTTGGTCCCGATGTCTTCCTCGACGACTTTGAAGTGAATTATGTTCCCGCCTGCCCAGAGCCGCTCCAACTCGGTGCCTTCCAACTACAAGG
>RFXV01000105.1 GCA_009921445.1 Flavobacteriia bacterium | reverse complement strand
TGAGCAGCGAGGCCATTTTCTGGACGGTCAGTCAGGACAACGACCAGCGTTCTGGAGCCTTTACCGGAAACTACCGAACCGATCTTGGCAACGAGCCAACGCTTCGTGTGAGCCAGGAGCTGTACGCGCTCTTCGGCACGGATACAGCAGATCAGCGTTCCAGCTGGTTGACCGTTTTCAATGAGGGGGCAGCCAACGAATACATCGGGCTCAACAAATTCAACAGGCAATACTTTTCTGTGCCCGTCCTGCACCTGACGGATATGCACCTACTGCGGGCCGAATGCGCTGCTTTGATCGGGACCGATCTGACAGACGCCATTAATGATGTGAATGCTCTGTTGGAACGTGCTTATGGCGACAACAGCCGCAACTTAGGCGCCAATGCTTCGGCCCAGACCGTATTGGATGAGATCCACAAACAGCGCCGCATCGAGATGGTGGGTGAGGGAGATCGCATTCAACAGCAGAAGAGAAGAGGGGCGTCGGGTGAGGCCATCATCATTCGAAATGCTCCATGGGACTGCAACGGCATGGTCCTTCAGTTCCCCATTTCAGAACAGACAGATATTTTCCCTCTGAATCAAACAGGGGGTTGCTAAGACAACGCATATGATCAAGAAAAGAACCATAGCTGCAGCAGCCATTTTGCTCATTGCTTTCCAAAGCTGTAGGCCCGAGCCTTATGGTAAGATCGGAGATGATTATTCCCTCACAGAGGGCATCACAGGCACCTGGGAACTTCAAACGGTCCTTCAGACCGACGAGACCCAACCCGTACCTGAGGTCATCGATATCTCTGACTTCTTTGTTTCCGACCCGATGGTCATGAGTTTCGATTATGTGACCTCTTCGTACACGGTGGACAACCCTGGAGCGGGCGGGAACATCTTTGGGAATTCAGGCATTTTTGCCTACGATAATTTGGAGTTCCCCTCGGGTGTCAGCGTATATACGGACCTTGGCGACACACTGATGATGAGTCTCACCCAAATGGTGCGTAGCATTGATACCCGCATGGGATTCAGAGTGAGCCGGCAACGCTGCGACGAGCCGAACATTTCTTATGACTACGACTTCAACAGACAGTGAGCATGAAAAGGATATTGACAATTTGCGCGGTCATCGCCATGACATTTGGAGTGAATGCTCAGGTGACCACCATTCCGGAAAAGATCGATCCGAACGACAGCTTGGTGCTGATCGTGGACCTCAACCAGCTGGACGCTTCAGTTGAGCACATTCAAAACCTGGTGGACGACGCCACGGCGGGTATGGGCGTGTATATATGGACTTGGAACCCCTTTAATTTTCCTTCGGGACATCCAAAAGCCAACGGCACGGGCAGTCAGGAATGGAAGAGTTCCAACGACACCATGCAGATGACCGATATGGGCAATCTCGTATACAAATTTGTGTTCAAGCCTACTCTGGCGGAATGGTATGAGACCGATGCGGCGACCTGCTACTCCCGAGGTTTTTCCTTCCTGGTGAAACCAAAGGACGGTGGTGGCTACGGAGACCCCGATCGCAAATCGGACGATATCAACATTGCCATCGACCCGCCAGCGACGGAAAGAGATCCCGCCTGGATGTTTCCTGCCCGTCCGGAGCTCGACGATGTGATCACCATCACATATGAGAACTTCAGGGAAGACACCACCTATTTGCAGGACCTGACGGCTGGTGAGGTGTATCTCTATATGGAGTGTACCACCACGGATGGCATCAAGCACAAGGTGACCAACTATTTCCAAACACCTTCCAATCCTGAGCTTCAGGTGCCGTATGTCGGTGAGGGGCTGTTCAGAATGCGTTTCAACCCCAGAAAACGCTTTGGCCTGCCTGCAGATGCACAGGTGGAGCAGTGGAATTTTCGCCTCAGGACCGATGGAGTGGTGGACGGCACGGAGCAGATCCCCTATCTGCAGCCTGTGGATATGCAATGTCAATGACCTTTCAATATCTGGCCCTAACAAAAGGCCTGACCTAAGAGTGAAGACCACGCCTCGGCGTGGTTTTTTTTGCAGAAACAGATAATGCGTTCGGATGCTTCGTCATGAAATTGCCGATATTCAAGCCATGGATCTGCGTTGGATTCTTGCATGGCTCATAGGGACCTGCCTTCAGGCACAATCCCTGGACTTCGACTCTTTGAATCAGGCCCAGTTTGGGCGCATTCGATCTGGTGATTCTTCGGTCATTTCGGAGCTCCACCAAACCCGTTCCCTGGCCTTCCTGGCAGAAGAGCAAAGCGCTTACGTTGGCGCACTCAAGAACTTGGGCAGCTACTATCTCATTTTTGAGGATCTGGATTCCGCAGACCACTTCCTGAGAGTAGGACTTGCCGAGCCATTGGAAGATACTGCATGTCCGGCGCGGGCGAGCATGCTCATGTACTATGGATTGGCTGCTCAAAGATCCGGGCTCTTGGAGCGTGCCTATCTGCGCTATCAGCGGGCTTTGGTCATTGCTGAATTGGCCCAAGACAGTTTGCGAATGGCCAGCGTCCTGCTCAATCTGGCCAATGTGGATTTTTATTTGGACCGCTACGAGAAGGCCATTGAATTGTTGCAGGAGGCCATGGAGTACCGCGGACATCAGTTGGGATGGAGCCTCATCGCTCTCAATAACCTTGGCGCAAACTACCTATATACTGGCGATACAGCAGCTGCCGAAAGCAGTTTTCAGGAAGTGATCGAACGGTCCCGTTCGGTCCCGGACAGCATGGCCCTGTCTCAGGCGCTCATCGACCTGGGTGGAGTGCATTCGATGAGCGGTCGTTTTGAGAGTGCCCTTCCCATGCTTGAAGAAGCGCTGGAGATCGCTGAGCGCTTGTCTCAGGGCAGAAGGTTGGCCGAAGCCCGCAATGCCCTGGCCACCCACTTTAAACAGGAAGGCAAGTACGAACTCGCTCTCGCCCAATACCAGGAAGTCATCCAGTCTACGAGAGAGTCCGAACCCATGATCTATGCCTTGCTCAACATGTCCCAATGTCTGGAAGAACAGGGGCGGTCCAAGGAGGCCCTGAACGTCCACAAGCGATGGTCCGGTTTCAGGGACAGCGTGAACAGCTATGACCGCGCGATCAAGATGAGCGATCTGGAGCAGCAGCTCGAAAAGACCAAGAACGCTAAGAAGAATGAACTAGAGGCCAGAAATCGCGAGTTGCTTTTGTCGCGAAGAATATCCTGGCTGACCATCGGGCTGTTGCTGGCCCTATTTCTGTTTTCCCTTTTTCTCTTGCGCCGGAAACTGCATCGGGCGGCAGCCAGGCGAAATGAGCTGATCGAGATGCAGGAGCGAGAGAAGCTCGAATTGCAGTTGCTGAGGTCACAGATGAATCCCCACTTCTTTTTCAATGCCTTGTACTCCATCCAAAATTTCATCCTGGGGAACCAGCCGCTGGAATCCAGCCGCTTTTTGAGCAAGCTGGCCCGTTTGATGCGCGCCACTCTGGAGTGGAATGAAAAGGAGCTCATCTCACTGGACAACGAGCTCAAGATCCTGAACGATTATCTGGAACTGGAAGTACTTCGCTTTGACGATAAATTCCGATTTGAGATCGAATGTGATGACCAGCTGAGGGAGAGCGCTTCTATTCCACCAATGATCATACAGCCATTTCTGGAAAACGCCATCAAGCACGGGTTCCGGGGTATGGAGAAAGACGGGCTTTTGGAACTGAAGATCAAAGAAGATGGGGAAGCCCTGAAGATCGAAGTTCTGGACAATGGGGCGGGACTTGCTGCCAAGGCTGACCAACCGACGGAGAACTTTGGCGGTGTTGAGAAAACATCAGTGGCCCAGGGGCTGACCGACAAACGCCTGGCTTTCCTGAGCAAGAAATACGATTTCCACTGTTCCAGAACGCTGAAGAATCGGTCGGATGTGGAAGAGGGGGGTACCGGCGTTCGGGTGGAATTGATACTACCTTTGATCGAAGACTGAATATTTTGAAAGCAATCATAATTGATGACGAGGCCAAGGGCCGCTCGGCCCTGAAGAACCTCCTGACGCTTCTCGATGATTCGGTACATGTAATGGCTGAAGCCTCTTCTGTGGCGGAAGGGGTGGCCCTGATCGATGATTCAGAACCCGAATTGGTCTTTCTCGACATTCAAATGGACGATGGGACTGGCTTTGATGTTCTCGAGCAGATCCGTTTCAAAGACTTTCAGCTCATTTTTGTCACAGCACACGACGAGTATGCCCTTCGGGCGTTCCGCTACAGCGCCATCGACTACCTGACCAAACCCGTGGACCCGGATCTTCTTCGGGATGCGCTGCTGAAGGTGCGGGAGAACAGCGAGAAGTACGACCTCAATCTAAAGCTGGAAGCACTGGTCCAGAATCGGTCGAAAGTGCAGAAACTCGCACTGCCCTCACTGAAGGGGATCGAATTGGTCAAGAAGGAGGAGGTCGTTCGTTGTGAATCTGCCAACAACTACACGGTCTTCCATTTGAAGAGCAAAAAACAGATCGTGGTCACCAAGACCCTCAAAGAATTTGAAGAGATGCTCTCGCCAGAGGGCTTCTTCCGGGTGCACCAGTCCCACCTGGTCAATCTGGATGCCGTGGTGCAATTCCTCAAGGAGGATGGTGGCTACGCCTTGATGGAAGACGGCACCAAGGTCGAAGTTTCCAGAAGGAAGAAGGAGGCTTTCGTACAGGCCATCTCGGGTGGGTGACCTTCGGGTCCCTTGCATAATTCCGTCTTCATTTGTTCACTTTCGTCGCGGATTCCACTAAATTGGCCACGCAATTGAATCAACGCGCATTTTTTCCCCCCGGAAATGTGTGTGCTTAAATAAAGACGATGACAAGAAAGACCATACTTGTCGCTTTTGTGGTTTCGCTTGGGGGGTTCCTTTTCGGCTTTGATGCAGGGATCATTTCGGGTGTTATGTCCTATGCGGCTCCGGAATTCGATCTCAGTGATGCACAGAACGGTTGGGTGGTCAGTTCGCCCTCCTTTGCGGCGATGATCGCCATGCTCATTGCAGGAAGACTGAGCGATCTGATCGGAAGAAAGAAGATCCTGATCGGGGTGGCTTTCCTTTATGCCCTTTCTGCGCTTGCTTCTGCTTATGCGTTTTCCTATGAATCTCTGTACATCGCCCGAATGATCGGTGGTTTGGCCTTTGGTGCCGCACTGATCCTGGCGCCCATGTACATAGCGGAGATCTCCTCTGCAGAGAACAGAGGTATGCTCGTCTCCATTCAACAGTTGAATATCGTTTTGGGCTTCTTTGCCGCTTTTTTGAGCAATTATTATTTCAACCAATTCAATGGCGCTCCAGACAGCATACTAAATGATGATACGGTTTGGCGTTGGATGCTTGGGGTGGAATTCTTCCCAGCCATCCTCTACTTCATCCTGCTGTTCTTCGTACCGAGAAGTCCGAGGTGGCTGTATGCAAACAATATGGAAGTCGAGGCGCAGCAGGTGCTGGAAAGCATCCATGGAAGCGAGCAGGCCAAGATCGAGATGGAGACCATCAACAAGAGCATCAGTGAAAAAGACCAAGAAAAAAAGGTGGGCATCGGAGAGCTTTTTCAACCGGCCCTGCGCTACATTCTGTTGGTGGGTCTGAGTTTGGGCATCTTGCA
This sequence comes from Flavobacteriia bacterium, assembly GCA_009921445.1. GTDB lineage: Bacteria > Bacteroidota > Bacteroidia > Flavobacteriales > Schleiferiaceae > RFXV01. Next base: position 596 of record RFXV01000105.1, on the reverse strand, counting down.
ACAGGCCACGGGCATCAACGCGGTCTATTTTTACGCCACATCCATCTTCAAGCAAACCGGCATAGGAACGGATGCCGCATTTTCCTCTGGTGTTCTTCTGAGTTTCACAACCGTCATCTTTACTCTGGCAGCCATCTTCCTGATCGATCGCATGGGCAGAAGGCCTTTGCTTCTGATCGGCATCACCGGGATCGCCATCAGTCTTTTGCTTTGTGCTTATGGATTCAGCCAGGCGCGCTACCAACTCGACGCCTCAGATATTGCCGCTTTGGAGACATCAGGTGTAACTGGGCTGGCTTCTTTGGAGGGCGCTGTATTTGAAAGCGATGTGGTCTTCAAGAATGAGATCAAAGAGCTGATTGGCAATCAGGAATTTGCCCGGAATGAAGGAAACATTCTGGAGGCGGCCATCGATATGAATTCGACCCTGGTACTGGTGGGCATATTGGGCTTCATCGCCTGTTTCGCCTTTTCTCTGGGCCCGGTCATGTGGGTCATGCTTTCCGAGTTATTCCCCAACCTATACCGCGGCCTGGCCATTGGTGTGATCGGTTTTGTGAACTCCTTTGTCAGCTGGTTGATCCAGCAGATCTTCC
>RFXV01000104.1 GCA_009921445.1 Flavobacteriia bacterium | reverse complement strand
TGTTCGATGGCATTCCGCTGGATGAGATGTCTGTTTCCATGACCATGAATGGAGCCGTTCTGCCGATCATGGCTTTTTATATCGTTGCTGCCGAAGAACAAGGCATTCGCCCGGATCAACTCTCAGGCACCATACAGAACGATATCCTCAAGGAGTTCATGGTCCGCAATACCTACATCTATCCGCCGCGTCCGAGCATGCGGATCATTGCAGACATCTTCCGCTATTGCAGCGCCCATATGCCGCGGTTCAATTCCATCAGCATCAGCGGCTACCACATGCATGAGGCAGGAGCCAGTCCTGAGATCGAACTGGCTTACACGCTGGCCGATGGACTCGAATACCTGCGTACAGGCGTGGAGGCAGGATTGTCCGTCGATGATTTTGCACCCCGACTGAGCTTTTTCTGGGCCATTGGTATGGACCATCTGTCCGAAGTGGCCAAGATGAGGGCAGGACGACAGCTGTGGGCAGAGATGGTCCAAAAGTTCCAGCCGAAGAACGAGAAGAGCATGAACCTGAGGACGCATTGCCAGACAAGTGGTTGGAGCCTCACCGAACAGGACCCTTTCAACAACGTTGGGCGCACCTGTCTGGAAGCACTTTCCGCTGTACTCGGCGGAACGCAAAGTCTGCACACGAATGCCTTGGACGAAGCCCTGGCCCTGCCTACTGATTTTTCCGCGCGCATAGCTCGGAACACGCAATTGTATCTGCAAAAGGAAACGGGGATCACACAAATGATCGATCCCTACGGAGGCAGCCGAGCAGTGGAAGAAAGAACGGATGAACTGATCTCAGCGGCGCGTGAACTCATTGCAGAGGTGGAAGAGTTGGGCGGAATGACCGCTGCTATTGAGAGTGGTCTGCCCAAGCTGAAGATCGAAGAAGCGGCCGCTCAAAAACAAGCACGCATCGACAGCGGTCAGGACTTGATCATTGGTGTGAATGCCTTCCGAAGAGAAGAGGAGACCGAGATCGATATCCGTGAGGTGGACAACAGCGAGGTCCGCAAGCAACAACTCCTCGGCCTTGAGCGCCTGAGGTCGAAGCGGGATGAAGAAAAGGTCCAGTTCCATCTGAACGCATTGCGTCATTTGGCCGAGTCAGGAACAGGCAATCTGCTGGAAGAGGCAGTGAACGCAGCCCGGGCAAGGGCAAGTCTGGGAGAGATCAGCGCTGCGCTTGAACAGAAATTTGGTCGCTACAAGGCGGAGATCCGTTCGGTATCCGGAGTATATGCACGGGAGATGAAAGAAGATAAGCAGTATGCGGAGGCACGATCGCGGGTCGACGATTTCTTGAAGAATAATGGCAGGCGGCCCCGCATCATGGTGGCCAAAATGGGCCAGGACGGACACGATCGAGGAGCCAAAGTGGTGGCCAGCAGCTTTGCCGACCTCGGCTTTGATGTGGACGTAGGTCCGCTCTTCCAAACCCCTGCAGAAGCAGCCCTGCAATCGGTCGAGAACGATGTGCACTTTGTCGGTGTCAGCTCACTCGCGGCTGGGCACAAGACCCTGGTTCCCGACCTGATCCAAGAACTCAGGAAACTCGGTCGGCCGGACATCCAAGTGGTCGTGGGCGGAGTGATCCCTCCAAAGGACTACGATTTTCTTTACTCGGCAGGTGTATGTTCCATTTTTGGTCCGGGCACGCCCATCGCCAAAGCCGCAATGGAGATCCTGAACGATGAACGGATCGGCCGTGGCTGATTTCCCCTCGACTGCTGAACTCGTGGAAGGCATTCAAAATGCCGACCGCGCCCGAATGGGACAGGCCATCAGTCTGGTGGAAAGTGAATTGCCGCTGCACAGGAAACAGGCAGAAGCGCTTCTGAAAGAACTTGGACCGGCCGCTGGAAAGAGCTGGCGCATAGGGGTCACCGGTGTACCCGGTGCGGGAAAAAGCAGCTTTCTCGAACAGCTCGGCCTGCATATTACGCGCGAACGAGAAGAAAAAGTAGCTGTTTTGGCGATCGACCCAAGCAGCCCCATCAGTGGCGGGAGTATACTGGGGGACAAGACCCGCATGAACGATCTGGCACGGGACCCAAGGGCCTTCATTCGGCCGAGCCCGTCGGGAGGAACTTTCGGCGGCGTTGCCCGCAGAAGTCAGGAGATCATCCGGATCTGTGAAGCTGCCGGATTTCAGTACTGTTTCATTGAAACCGTTGGTGTTGGCCAAAGTGAAGACCTGGTGAAAAAACTGAGTGATGTGATGATCCTGCTCATGATCACCGGGGCAGGGGATCAATTGCAGGGGATCAAACGAGGCATCATGGAAGTTGCGGACCTCGTGCTGGTCAATAAAGCAGATGGCAACAACACAGTCCCGGCCAAAAAGACCCTTGCGGAGTTGCGGCAGTCCGCCGCCATGCTTCCTCTTCCAGCCCACGGACGTCCTGTGGTCTCCGACACCTGTACTTCACTGGACCAGAGGGATATGCCACGTATCTGGACCCATCTGATGGACCACTTCAACTCTGTGGTGGCCAGTGGTTGGTTGAAGGAGAATCGCGACACACAGGACCGGTACTGGGTGCGTGCACAACTGAATGAATGGGTGCAGGACGAACTCGACCACTGGCTGGAGAATGACGCAGAGGCATCTTCACTGCTCAGCAGCCAGTCGTCCAAATTGCCATTTAGTCGTTCAGCTGAATTGTTCCGCAGATATCAAAGGCTGCGCGGAACGAACGATTGATTCGCCCGGGTCTTTATCGAAAGAGATATAGATGCACCATCAAACTTCTGCGCCTTCCTTGGCACCCGCCAACGGGAGGCGAACGGTGAACACGGTCTCTTCTGCATCCGAAGTCAGTGAGATCTCGCCTTTGTGCTCGGCCACCAGATTGGACACAATGCTCAGGCCAAGTCCGGTTCCATGGCGCTTTTGTTTTGTGGTGTAGAATTTCTTGAAGATCCGGCCCTTGATATTCTCCGGGATCTCCGGCCCATTGTTTCGAATGTGGACATCGACCATCCCATTCTCGACCGGAACCGCCTCAATGACCATCTTCTTTCCTTCCGGCCGTTGAAATCCTTCTTCATTCAACGCATCCAGACCGTTCTTGATAAGGTTCGACCAAAGCTGAAAAAGCTTGACCTCTACACCGAATACTTTAATGTCTGGATCCACCTTGATCTCGTACGAATCTATGGCACGTATCCGGTGACGGAACAGTCCCTCGATCACCTCGAATCCATTGCGAAGAGAAATTTCACTGCGCTCCTGCTCCAGATCTTCACTGACAAATCGACTGAGATTTCGGATCACCTGCGTTCCCTTGTCTACAGAGTCTTCGATTCCCTGAAGGAAGATCTTGATGCCCATCAGCTCATTGACAGCCATGAGGAAGCTTTCTGGCGATTCCAGATCACATATCCGACCCAGCCAGTCCTCGTGGGTGGATTCAAAACCTGCAGATGCCAATGCAGAGGACAGACCGCTGTCCTTTAGACCCGGACGGTGTGTTGTCATCCAATCCTCGATCTTTGGTTGCTCGAGGCGAACCCGCCGACTGTTCTTGAAAATGTCCAGCATCAGATCACCGTTCATCATCTCTCCCAGCAAATGACTTTCCCCTTCAGAAAAGGAACTGGCCTGCTCTAAAAGACCTTTGGTCATATAGGATATGTTCTCGGCGGATGCTTTAATGGCGCCTAAGGGTGTATTCAGGTCGTGCGCCACAGCAGCCGACATTTCCCCGATGGTGGCCAGTTTGTCCTGGGCAACCAGATTATTGGCCATCTCCAAATTCTGCTTGATCTTCTCCAGCACCTTTTGCTCCAAAGTCTTGTTCAGTTCCCGCAGTTCTTCCTCAGAACTTTCGAATCTCTGGAAATTTCTGTAGAGGTTCAGATACATGCTCAAAAAGGCCTCCAATTCCTGCTTTGATGCGTCCCCACCCTCAAAAAGCAGGTAATTCACCCGATCACTTGCATCGAGGTAAGGATAGGCTGCCAGATCCCATCCCTGCTCTTTCCCCGCACTTCCTTCAGGCTTATCCTTTGAAGCTTCAACAAGAAAGTGATACAGATGTCCGTCAGTGGGCTTTTCTGCCATCTTTTCCCAGAAAGGCAGTTGTTCAATATCCCTGGCCACCACACCTTCGCAATGTTGAACAACCACAGCCCCATTCTCTTTCAAAAGGGCTGCTGCGAAAGAAAATCCAAATGCCTGATTGATGAGCCGGAAAGCTGCCAATACTTTTTCGTCAGATGTGAATTGGGCATCACTACTCAAAAAGATGTTGGAAATGTCCAACAGCACCAGATTGCTGAAATTCTTTCGTTCCAGTCGATTTGTGGCTTTTCGGACCTTTTCTTCCAGACGATCTGTGAATTGCTCATTTTCCTCCTTAAGGGAAACAAGATTATCCCTCAGGATAAGCAGTGAGTTCTCCAACTGACCGATCTCATCGGTTCTCTTCGTCATCTTTATGGGCACTTCGTAGTCCTGTTCGCTCAGCGCCTTGGCCACCTGCACAGCGCGCAAGACCGGACGGGAGAGAAATAAACTCGCAAGAACAAGCAAGATCAGGGTGGCCAGGAAAGCCACTGCACTCAGATACAGCACAGGACGACTCAATTCCTTGATCACCGTGGCGTCCACTTCCTTGGAAGAAGCAAGGATCAATTCCCCACTCAAGAAAGATGTATGCACCTTGGCGTGGCTTCGGTTGAAGTCATCGGTATTGGCCAACACCTCATTTCGCAGCTCGGGCGGCTGACATACAAAAACGGAATCGTTCTCTACGATGGCGATGTACGCAAATTCCCCGCTTTCCTGTATCTCGGTCAAATAGTTCTGGAGCAACAGAAAATCGTCCTGCTCCAGCGCATTTCGCACCAATGAAGCTGCGATCTTGGAATTGGCATCAAAGTTTTCTTTGGTATTGGCCTGAAGAAGCTCTTTCTGGTAGCTGTACAGATTCAGGACCACCGGCACCGCTACTGTGATCAACACCAGAATCAGGACCAGCCAAAAGCGAAATGATACCGTTTGATGCAGCTTGATGCGCTCCATCTGAGATCAGTCTACGAGTTCCAGAGACAAGTCTGTTCGTCCATTGAATGAGACCAAAACCCCTACAGCACCCGGATGGGCCTGCACATATTTCAAGATATCTTCATTTGAATCTTTGTACACCGGTGGAGCTGCCCGTCCCTGAAAAACCTGTGCAAGCCAGTAGCGCTTGACCTGACTGACCGATTTTCCATATACGGTGCTGGCCACTTTTTCTGCACCGGGATGATCGGAAGAGGGCAAGACCAATAGCACCTGTTTCTGGTTGGGCCAGCGCAAATTATTGCCGCGCAGGTAAGCAGCCATCTGCGAGTAGGTAAAGGTTTCCGTACCGAGCTCGCTACCGATGACCGTCAAGTCGGACCAATCCCTGGCCGGAGGCTCTGAAGCTCCGAGCAGGACCGCAAGCAGCGGCAGCAGAAACCATTTGAATTTAGAGCACATAAGCCAACTGGAATTTCACCTCATACTTCCGAATACCCGGCGCCACATCATCAATGCCTTCAAACCGGCCATACCGCTCGAGCTGGAATTTCAGATTGACCTGCGCATCGATCTCCCATCGCATTCCAATCGCATATTTCAGCGCTTGGCATCGCTTCGCATGCAGTTCGTTCGCGGACATACGGATGAAATCGAACATAGCGTAAGGCACGATCTTATCGTTCAGGCGATAGCCGAGATAAGTGTAGTTTGTAAAGTTATTGGCCTTGCCCAACGTATCTGTATTCGTCTGGATATAGGCGAACTCATTGAGGAATTCAAATTTGTTCCCGAAGTAGGCAATGGAGTTATGCAACTGGCTCATGCGCACTTCGCCCGAGAAATCGTGGTTGTGGCTCGAATGAGAATCACCCGCATGAAAATGCATTCCCACGGTATTGTTGGGCAACACGTCATAATTGTACCCAACCATGATGCGCATGCCATCTTTGGGCCGAATGTGTACTGAGGCATTGTAGGAGAAGTTCAACCCATCTGAATGCCGCACATCGCTTGAGGCACCGGAATTGGCCACCTGCACGTCGTAGCCAAAATTCAGCTTGCCCAGATTCTGACCTTGAGCTCTTAGGCCAGTCGAATGTACAGGAAGAAAGAATTTAAAATTCAACGGCCGGTCGATGGTCGGAAAGAACAGACGTCCGTGGTGGTACACATCATTCCAATAGTTGATAGCCGTGTGCATCTTTCCGAAGAGGATGCTGTGGTTGCCTTTGTAGTTATACTTCAAGCGGGCGCGCTCGATGCTTGCCTGGAATCCTGTGGAAGATGTACCTGAGCCAGTGACGGTGACCTCTCCTAGGAAGGACAATCGATCGTTGATGTTTCCTGTAA
>RFXV01000103.1 GCA_009921445.1 Flavobacteriia bacterium | reverse complement strand
CTGAGCACCCATCCGCCCAAAGTGTGGAAATTCTCACTCTCCGGGATCTCCAGTCCGTATTTCTCGTTCAGGTCGTCGATCTCCAAACGTGCAGAAAGCAGATATTCGCCTTCGGCCAGGACCTTTTCAGTGAATTCCTCGGTATCGTGTTCGTCGTCGATCTCGCCAAAGAGCTCTTCAACCACATCTTCGACCGTGACCAGACCGGCCGTGCCGCCGAACTCGTCGAGCACCACCGCAATGCTTCGCCTTTCCTTGATGAGCAATTTGAGTGTATCATCCGCGGTCATGGACTCGGGAATGAAGGAAAGTGGTCGCAGGATGGAGCTCAGATCGCCCGGATTGCTGAACAACTCGAAGGAATGGACGTAGCCCAGGATCTTGTCTGCGCTGCCCTCGTGGATCAGGATCTTGCTCAGCCCGGAGGAAATGAACTCGCTCTTCAGGCTCTCAATGTCCGATCCTTTGTCGATGGAGACGATCTCCGTTCGTGGGATCATGAATTCACGCGCCTTGCGATCGGAAAACTCCAAAGCGTTGCGAAAGATCTGCACCTCGGTATCCACCTCCTGTTCGCCCGTATTGTTATCCGTTCGCTCCTTGACGTAATGGTCCAGATCGACACGTCCAAAGGCCGGTTCATTCTCGCGCAAACGGTCTTTGAAGAAGAGGCGCAACAGACCTCCTGTGAGGTACATCACCACACTGACGATCGGATAAAAGAGCCAGTAGAACAGGTAGGCGGGAAAGGAAAATACAGCGCTCAGCCGGTCGGCATGCACCCCAAAAATGCTCTTGGGCAGGAATTCCGCCAAAAAGAGAATGACCACTGTGGAAAGCAGGGTTTGAACGAGCAGAAGCAAACCATCGGTCGGGATCCCGCGGGTGATGGGTTCCAACAACTCAGGCATATACAGTCCAAATACGACCAGCGCGATGTTGTTGCCCACCAAGAGAGCCGAGAGGAAGCGCGCAGGCTTACGATTCAGCAAGGAGAGCAAACGGTAGGCAAAGCGACCCTTCTTGCCCTCCAGTTCAATGTGCAGCTTATTGCTGGTCAAAAAGGCGATCTCCATCCCGGAGAAGAAGGCCGAAAACAGAATGCTGAAAAGAATGATGGGAAGTACTTCCAATGTGGGCGATTAAGCGCTTTGATCCTGCTTGCGGGCTTCCATCTTGAGCCGCATCCGCCTTCGAAAAAAGAACATGAACACCCCAAGTACCGAGAAGCCTGCAAAGATCCAGAACAAGGTGCGCTCGGTTTCATCTTGCGTGCCCCAAAGATCGATGACCTTCAGCACCGACAGGACACTGACGCCGATCCAAACGAATTCAAATACTTTAAGGAGTCTGATCATCTTCTAAATACAATTCACCGGTCACTTTGGTGATGCGGTAGTTGCTGAAACTCTGGTCGGCCTCAAAGCCTTCCCCCATGATCACCTGATTGCCCGTGGTGATGCGGACAAACTCTTCCGAAAATATGATTTCCTCGCGCTCATTCCAATTCAGGAATTCCGTTTCGAGCATTTCGCCCTCTTTATTGGTGACCTTCACATTGCCCGAAGCCTGCCAGAGATAGCGTTTGGGGAAGCGTATGGCGTGATCGGCGCGCAAGTGGGAGTCCTCTTCCTCCTGACGGTCATAAAAGGTCACGTCGATGCCTTTTGGAAAAACCAGCTTGGGGTCCTCGAGCTGCGGATAGCTGTGCACCTCATCTGCCTTCAAGAGCATTTTTTTGCGCGCCGAATCCGTGTAGGTCAGTTCCACCCCGAACTGCTGCTCCATGGCCACTTCTTCTTCAGGCATGAACTCCTGCACTTCAGAAGCCTTGTTGGTGCAGGCATGCAAAAAAAGAAGCACCCCAACAAGAAGCAGGGTGCTTGATCGTAGACTTATGTGGGACAGCGGGCTCAGAAGAACTCGACGATGACACTCTCGTTGATCCAGGAGCCAATGTTGATGCGATCTCCCTCCTTACTGCCCAACTGGAAGGCGATGGCCTTGTCCGGAATGCGCTTCTTGTACGAGGCGATCAGCTTGGCTGCCATTGCCTTGGCTTCCGGATCGATACTCGCCGCGTAGTTGGCCTTGTCGATGGCCGCCCAGTAGGACGCTTTCTTCTCTACGGCATTCGATCCCCAAACACCTTCCGCTGCTCCGTAGATCTGTGCAAGGAGCAGGTAGGGGTCGCCCCAGCGCTTTTTCAGTCCAGCCGCTTTGATCGCATGGGTTTTACAAGATGCGTACTGCCCCAGTTTTTGATAGCTGATGGCCACCTTCAGGTAATCGTCGGCCTTCTTGTTCGGGTCGACCTCCTTGTCTGAAGCTTCCTTGAAATACTCGACAGCCTTAGCGTAGTCTTTTCGACTCCATGCCAACTTACCCACCGCGCGGGCGGAAATCGCGCTTGGCTCCAGCTTGTAGTTCTCTTCCGCGATCTTGAAGAAGATGGGCAGATCCGTGCAGTCTTCCATCTCACCGTCGGCATTTCTCCGTTCTTTGGAGAGCATCTTGGACGCGCGCCTCAACCAGTCCGCATCGCCTTGATTTTCAGCAAAAGTGGTTTCGTTGTAAAGCAGTTGAAGCTTCTCACATGTGGCGATGGGTGCGAGGATCTTCTCGACATTTCCATTGACCTGATCGAAGCGCACCAACTCCCGCGAGAGCGCTGCTGTATCTTTTTGCTGCTTGGCATCCAGCTGTACACTGTCCGCGAGCATCTTGTCGTAGGAGGCCTGCTTGCGGTAGATGTTGTCCGTTGTGTTCTGGATGGCTTCCGACACCAGATTATAGGTAGCGAACACCTCCTCCACACTGAAGACCTTCTTGTTGTACAAGCGAGCCGCCGATACGAACACCCCATTCAGCACCGCAGCAGGAAGATTGGCGGGATCTGCCGCGTAGGCCTTCATAAAGGCATCGTAGGCTTCCTTCGGCTCATCCTTCTTGTACTTCATCAGGTCCATGCCCTGCTGGCCGTACACATATCCTTCCTTGCCAGGGAAGACATCCAGCCGCTTCTGGTACATGGCGATCAACTGTCCTACCAATTCAGCCTGAGCCGCTGGATCGGTCGTGGCTTTGATCTGGCCCTTGATGATCTTGGGACCGAAGATGAAAGTGTTCTTGGTGGCTTCCGGGCAATTCGTGTAGACATAGTTCCATCCGTCGTAGGCCGAGGCATACTGCTTGGATTTGTACATCTGGTAGTAGATCTGGTAGTTCTCGTAACACTGAACACTGTCGGCTCCCCACTTGCCCTGTCCGCTCAGCAGAGAGGAAGACAGAATCGCACCTGCCATCAGGATCAATTGTCTTTTCGCTTTGCTCATCATCTGTATTTATACTTTATGAACCAACGGTCGTTCAGGGTGACCCCAAAGACGAATTGGTTGATCTGTTCTCTGATCAGCCCTTGTTCGAGGGTGCCGCGTACCGAATAACTATACCCGACATTGATCGTATTGTTTCTCTCTTCTCCCGGGGCCAGCCCACGGATCCTCAACGGTATGCCTACGCCAAATGTCATGCCATAGGTTTTGATACGTTCACCCCGCAACTCAATGGGCGATCGGTACAGGAAGCCTCCAGCCCTGAATTTCCAATCGGCCAGGCTGTTTCTGCTTCTGTAGAGGGGGCGCAAAGCATAGCGGGGTGTCATCTCTCCGCCCAGCCCAATGCGAAGGCTGTTGGCCAGTGGTGCTTCCCCTTCTCTGCCCGATGCATCGGCCCAACCCGCGCCATAGACATCCAAGCCGACCATCCAGGAGTAGTGCTGGATGTCCGGATGCTTCCCACCGAGCACCATTCCACCCGACCAACTGCCGGGAAGGCGCAGATCGTCATCGAGGAATTGACTGTCCAGAGTATCTCTTGGAAAAGGCGTGTTGCCCACAGGACTGTAGGTGAAGGCCGTCTGGCTGAAGGTTCCGCCCAGCGTATTCTGCCCTTCCCAGGTCAGGCCAAGCACAAGTTCCTTATTGCCGTCATCCAGATCGCGTGCGTACTGCAGGCCGAACTTCCAGTTCATGTCGCTGACCAGATAATCCGTTTCGTAGCGCGAACTGAAAAAAGAGGCATCGTCGTAACGGATATCCTGGAAGTATTCGAGGTTACCGAAATAATAGACCGCCTGAAGACCCAGATGAAAGCCATCGAAGCATTCAAAGGATTGATTGAGATAGAGTTTGTTCAGTCCGCCCGTACCCTGATATTGCCGGGTCACCTGTCCGATCCCATCGATCTGCTCGGATTCGGAGAGCTGATAGCCCACGGCTGTAAAAGGAAGAGCGCCGATGGAAATACCGTAGCGTTTGGATATCGGGATGCCAAGTGCAAAGTAGTTGAAGGAGGCATAGGTCTGCTCCACCGGACCCAGATCTTGCGTACGCTGATCCACGACGACCAGCTTGCCGGCCATTTCCAGTGTGGTCAGGCGCAAGGCGTTGGAAGCCGCTGGATTGTTCAGATTCAAATTGAAGGGATCGCGCAGAGCAGAACTCAGATGGCCAGTGGTCAATCCTTGCATGAATACCGAGGTCACCGCATCGCCCAATGCAAAACGCGAATAGGGCGAAACCGAATTGGACTGCCCGAACAAACCAAAGGGCAGCACAAGCAGCCAACAGATCTTCTTAAGATTCAAAGGGAGCCAAAGTGATGGTTGCACAATTCATTCAATCCGACGAGGGCCAACTGCGGGCGGGCAAAGATGCTATTTTCAAGGTGCTTCTCCAAAGATGGGGCGTCCCCACCGGTCAGAAGTATCTGCAGATCGCTGTAGCGCTCACTGAATGTACCGATCAGGCCCTCTACTTCGTGCAACAGACCAAAGAACGCACCCGACCGCAAGGCCTCTTCTGTACTGCGTCCAATGATATCATCTGCTGTTCCCTCCACCAGAGGGAGTCGCTCTGTGAACGAATGCATGGACTGCTGGCGCATTTTTAGTCCCGGGCTGATGAGTCCTCCTTTGTAGCGAACACCTTCTTCCAACAGATCGTAGGTGACGCAGCTACCTGCATCGATGACCAGACAATTGGTCTTGGGGAAAAAGACCTGGGCCGCCGCCACATTGGCCAAGCGATCCGCACCAAGGGTTTCAGGCGATCTGTATTCGTTTTCAAAGGGCAAACGCATTCCTGTTTCGAAGGAATGAAAGGCATAAGGCAAGACATCAATGAAAGAGCGCCATGGCTCAGAGATCTTTCCTGTGGCCGCATATATGCCCCTTTGGATGGATGCATTTTGCAGGAAGGTCAACAGATCCGGATCGTCCAGGCTGCTCACTTCAACGATGGCCTGCATCGTACGCCCCTCAAAAAGAGTTGCCTTGACCCTTGTATTCCCAATATCTACGATCGCTTGCATCGGTCGATCCATCATTTCGCAATTAACAAAGGACAATTATATTTGCGCCCCTGAATTCCTGGTGCCATAGCTCAGTTGGTAGAGCAAAGGACTGAAAATCCTTGTGTCCCCGGTTCGATTCCTGGTGGCACCACTTCAGAATCTGTAAACCCCTCCTCGTGAGGGGTTTCTTTTTTTAGAAAGTAAAGAAGGTCACGATGTTCAGCTGGTCCCTTGCGCCCGAGCTGAAGATCTGATTCATATAGCCCAGTTCCATCCGCAAGCCGTCAGCGATGCGGTATCCCAAACCCGCATATACCCGGTTGCGGTCAAAAAGTGCTCTGTCCGTATTCACGAAGATCTCATTGTAGGCCGAGCCATACCAGCTCCCCTTGACCAATCCGCCCTTGCTCAGAGGTACATTGACCGCCAAGAAATAGCGCAATCGCATGCGGTAGTCGTCTTCAATGAAGCGCTGCTCGAACCTGTAGCGGTGCTGCACAGATATGGAGCCGATCGCATGTCGGGTGATGAATTGCTGGAAGATCCGGTGCTCATTGACGCTTACCTTATCCACTGAGCGATCTGAATAATTCTCGCTGAGAATATAACCATAGCCCAGCAGGAGGTTGTTGTTCTTTTCAGTGAGGTTGCAGCCCAGTCCTGTTCGCAGCATCAACTGTTCGAGGTCGCCTCCCCAGTCGTATGTCCGGTATTGCACTTCATTGTGGATGTTCCAGCGCGTATCGATCTGCTTGTTTCCAAAGTAGATCAACCAGTTGCCAAATGCGCTCTCCTGGGCATACAGGCCACCGAAGAGAAAGGCGCAGGAAAGAAGAAGCAGAAGTCTTTTCATGGGAAATAACGGAACGGATGAGCCATTCCCTTGCATGTGCTGGGAGCGGCGCGCCTAATGGGTTGCGATCACTTTTCCGAGGACACCGCTGAGCTCAGGTACTCACGGTTCATCCGTGCGATGTTCTCCAGCGAAATGCCCTTGGGGCATTCCACCTCACAGGCGCCGGTGTTGGTGCAGTTGCCAAAACCTTCCTCGTCCATCTGCTGAACCATGTCCAGTACGCGTTC
>RFXV01000102.1 GCA_009921445.1 Flavobacteriia bacterium | reverse complement strand
GCGGCTGACCACTACTGGTTCTTCCATGTCGCCTCCTCGCGATGGATCCATGTCTTCAGCCCAGCCACATAGTCACGCAACACCTGCGCCTGTTGCAGGTGCCAGTCCTCGCCAGAGTCGAACCAGAGCCGGTTATGGCGATCAATAGCCTGCAATGACTGGTGGATCATCACATTCCAGGGCTCTCTGATTGGCGTGTTGAACTCACGCTTGGACACGGCGACCGGGCGGCCTTTATCAGTCTGATGCCGGCAAAGCTGGTTGAAAGAGCGCTACGGGATCGAAGACTCGCTGCATTGGACATTGGTCTGGACGGGGTCGGATCTGCCTGAAAGCGTGGAACCCGGTCTGCTTTTCATCAATGAAGACCGGAAAGAGCCCTACCCGGAACTGATCCTCGCCTCGCGTTATTTCCGAAGCTTCACGGAGCGCCATTTAGCTGCCGTCCGAAGTCCCTGGCTAGGCAAGGGCCTTGCGCACTATTTGGCCCATGCCTACATGGAAGAAGTGCATCCGGGGAGATCATTGGGTGGTCCGTTAGAAAACAAGTGGCTCGCCAAGTTCTTTCGCGTGGATGAGCTTCCGCTGGGCTATGAACGGCAGATACTCTATCTCTACCTGGCTCGCCAAGGACTCGATCAGAACAGCACCGACTCCACGGAAGCCTTCACAAGGGGTACCTATGAAGCCCAGATGCGGGCCAAAAGCGCCATGCAACTGAACTACCTGCACGACTTCATGGGCGATCGGAAATTCCGGATCGGTCTGTCCCGCTACCTCCGCTCCAAAGAGCATTCTGTCGCATCCTTCAGGGAACATATGGCACAGGCTTCTGCCTACCGCCCGGTGGACTGGTATTTTGAAGACCTGCTTCCGAGCCCACGACCGATGGACTTCCGGCTGAATAAGACAGAAGACTGCCCCAGTGTATTCGTGGTGGGCTCCGATGCACCCAAGGGCAATCAATTTCCCTACCCCGTTCAGGGCTTCATCAAGGACAGCCTGGTGATGACCGAATGGATGCCACCGCAACTGGGAAAAAAGAGCAAAAACTTCTATCCAGATGACTACGATCGGGTGGTGGTTGCCGATCCCTTGCGCTATCCAGACCTCTACGGCAAGAACAACGAAAAAGCACACGGCGATTGGCTGCCCTGGCGTAAGCCGCTGGAACTCCAACTGTACACCAACTTCGAAAATCCTGGCAAGCATCAGATCTACTGGATGCCCAGTATGAACTTCAATGCCTACGACGGGCTGATGCCCGGATTGAATCTGTACAACTCCACCCTTATTCCCAAGAAATTTGAATACCGACTGGCGCCCGAATACTCGACCCAGACAGGTGAACTCGTTGGATTCGCCTCACTGGCCATCAACTGGCCGCTCTTTGAAGGAAAGGTCCGCCTGATGACCCTGAGCACCTACTACATTCATTACCACTACGCGCCCAAACTCGGTTACAGCCGGATCTCTCCAACACTGACCTTGCACTTTAGGAAGACCGCGCCGAGAAGTCCGTTCATCCGTAAGCTGCGAATGCGCAACATCTATGTGGACGCGGAGCGCACCTCATCCATGGACAACAACGTGATGGCAGAGGGCTATTCGGTCTTCAACCTGAACTACAGCAGTGAATTCACCAGCATTCTGAATCCAAGGACCCTGCGCGTGGATATGCAAGTAGGAGATTACTTCAGTAAATTGAGTGTGGAATGGGATCAACGCTGGATGCTGCCCAACAGGAAGTGGCTGGTCTTTCGGGTCTTCGGCGGCTGGATGCCGTACAACAACAACCCTAAAGAGCAGACCTTATTCGATTTTGGTCTTTCGGGCACCCGGGATTACCTCTTTGACTACCATGTTTTTGGCCGATCGGATGAAACTGGGATCTGGAGCCAGCAATTCTTTGCCACAGATGGTGGATTCCGCTCCAACACCCGACTATTTGGCCGCTCACATATTCTCGCCGCGAATTTGAGTGTACCGCTCTTCGAAGTATTGGGTGTTTATGGCGACATCGGAACACTGGGCGGTCCCGTGGAATGGGGATACGGGGTCCGAGTGGCCATTCTCACCGACTTTCTCGAATGGTACTTCCCGATCCAGGGAAGGGGCGGCACCTTTTTGGATCGAAACAATTACTTCAGCTACACCCGATTCACGGTAGACCTCAGCATCGATCAGATCGTCACGCGCCTTCGCCGCGGATTCTACTGAGTCTTTGCCATCATTTCCTTCGCCTCGGCCCAACTGCTGACCGGCATTTGGCAGGCGCCTTCTTCACATAAATAAAAGAGGGTGGAACCCTCCTTCCATCGATGGACAAAGGCCGGCAGATCCGATGGCCGATCGGTCCAACTCAACAAAAAACCTGAAGTTCCCGATGAGAGCACCTCCCGGTATTTCGCCTCGGCATCGGGCCCAACAATGACGAGCTCATAAGAGCCGTAGCTGTAGTCGTCCAGCAGGAAGCCCCAATTGGAATAGCTTTCTGGGTAGCCACCAAAACGCTCTGCCACCGCCGCCGTCATTTCCCGGGCGCGCGCTATCCACTCTGCTTTACCCAAGAGCAGGCCCAGGTCGCGGTAATTCCGTGCCATCGTGGAATTGGCCGCCGGGATCACATTGTCCTCGTTCTCCTTGGTGCGTACGACCAGATCTTCATCTGTGCTGTACCAAAGAAGTGGGCTCTCTGGATCATGGAAAAGACGGCTCGCCTCCTCCATCCAATCCACGGCCTGTAAAAAGGGAGCTTCCACTCCGCTAATACGGTGTACATCCAAGGCTGCCCGGATCAGGAAGGCATGATCATCGAGCAGGGCGGTGCCATAAGGCGAACCCTTAGCCCAGCTGTGCGCCAGACCCTCTTGGGTGCACATCTGATCGACCAGTGCATGGTAGGTTTGTTGTGCGAGATCTTTGTGTTCGGGATCCAAAGTGGCCTCGTACAGGGTGCAAAGGGCTGACACCATTTGGGCATTCCAGCTGCAGAGCACCTTGAAATCCGCATCAAGTGCCGAATAGAAAAGACCGCTTGGATCCCGCAGCTCCCTTAAGCTCCATTCCAGTGTTTCCTCTGCCACCCGCCGGTACATGGTCTTCCCAAATAAGCGGTGGGCCTCTGCATACAAGCCGATCAGCTGAGCGTTGTCGTAGAGCATCTTTTCAAAATGCGGCACCTTCCATTCGGCATCTGTGCTGTAGCGTGCAAACCCGCCTCCGATCTGATCGTAGATGCCCGAAAGGCACATCCGGTCCAGGGTCAGCCGAATATGCCGCTCCAGATCATCGGAGACTTCATTGGTCAATTGGGTCAGGAGAAAACGGTAGTTGTTCGGAAGGGGAAATTTGGGTGCTTTGTTCGGCCCGCCATGGATCGTATCCATTCGGCCTTTCCACTCTCCCAAAGCCGACTGCATCAACTCCGGGTCAAAGGAATCCATGGGCGCTGGCCCAAGTATCTCCGCCTGCTTCATTCCCTCCTGAAGCTTATCTGCGTATTCCCTCATGCGCCCCGCATCCTTAGCATACAACTCGCTGAGCTGAGTGAGGATTTCCATCCACTGGGTCTTGGAAAAGTAGGTACCTCCATAGATCGGTCGTCCATCGGGCAAGGCGATGCAGTTCAGTGGCCATCCGCCTCGACCGGTCATTAGCTGGACTGCAGACATATATACCTGATCGATGTCTGGCCGTTCCTCACGGTCGATCTTGATCGATACGAAATGTGCGTTCATCAGGCGGGCCACCTCCTCGTCCTCAAAAGATTCGTGCTCCATGACATGGCACCAGTGACAGGCCGAATAGCCGATGCTGATGATCATCAATTTGTTTTCTGCCTGGGCTGCTGCCAAAGCCTGCTCATCCCAGGGCTGCCAATACACAGGGTTCCCCTGATGCTGGAGCAGATACGGGCTGCTGGATTGCGTCAATCGGTTCATTTCGGTCACGGGTTGGGCGGGTGAACAGCTCAAGATGCACAGGGCACAGATCGGCAAACAAAGAATACGAAAGCCAAGGCCCATTTCTGGAGAAAGCGCAGCGGCGGCAGAAAGGTTCACTTTGTTATTTTCGCTTCGCATCAACCACCTGTTCATGGAAGATAGTTATCTTCTGTTGATTGTATTTCTCTTTACCCTGGCCGTCGTGGACCTGATGGTGGGTGTGAGCAATGATGCAGTGAATTTCCTGAACTCGGCCATCGGTTCAAAGGTCGCCTCGATGCGCACTGTTCTGATCATTTCCAGTGCAGGGATCTTTCTGGGCGCTGTCTTTTCCAGCGGGATGATGGAGGTGGCCAGAAAGGGCATCTTCACCCCTTCCCTTTTCAGCATGGACGAACTGATGGTGATCTTCCTCGCGGTGATGATCACGGACATCCTCTTGCTCGACATCTATAACAGTCTGGCATTGCCCACCTCAACGACAGTGTCCATCGTTTTTGAACTGCTCGGGGCCGCTTTGGTGCTTGCCCTGATCAAATCTGGGCAGGACCCGACACATCAGTTGCTGGACTACATCAATACGGACAAGGCCGTGCAGATCATCGCTGGCATCTTTCTTTCTGTGGGCGTGGCCTTCTCCATAGGCGCCCTCGTGCAGTTCATTACACGCCTCTGGTTCACTTTTGATTTTGAGCGACATATTCCAAAGATCGGATGGCTCTTTGGGGGCATCGCCATCTCGGCCATCTCCTACTTTGTGCTCATCAAAGGGCTGAAGATCAAATGCACTGGATCAAATCGCACACACTCACCCTCGTCGGCTTGCTCTTTGCAGTCAGCGCACTGATCCTGCTTGCACTGCATCGCCTCGTCCAAGTCCATCCTTTGAAAATGGTGGTGCTTGCCGGCACTTTTTCCCTCGCCATGGCCTTTGCTGGAAACGATCTGGTCAATTTCATCGGTGTACCCATTACTGGATTTCAAACCTATCAGGCCCACCAGCAATGGCTGGACTCTGGAGCCTCCGGCAGCTTTTCCCTCGGGTTCCTCGAGGAGGCTGTCGCTGCCCCGCCACTGCTGCTCGCGCTGGCCGGTGGGATCATGATGCTGACCCTTTGGTTCAGCGGAAAGGCGCGCAAGGTCACCGATACCACAGTGGATCTTGGCCGGCAAATGGCCGGAGAGGAACGCTTCCGACCGCACTTGCTGAGCCGCGTCATCGTTGGTGCTTCCATGAAGATATCGACAGGCCTTCTCCGCATTTTGCCCTCCACCTGGGTCGATGGAATGAACCGCCGGTTTCAACTCCCTGAGCGAACTGAGGAACAAAGTGCGGCCTTCGATCTGGTTCGGGCTTCTGTCAACCTGATGGTGGCAAGCATCCTGATCGCCATTGCCTCTTCGCTCAAACTGCCGCTTTCGACCACCTATGTGTCCTTTATGGTGGCCATGGGCGCCTCTCTGGCCGACCGTGCCTGGGGCGCAGAAAGTGCTATCTACCGGGTAGCGGGCGTCTTGAATGTGATCGGAGGATGGTTCCTGACCGCGCTGTCTGCCCTACTTGTGAGTGGAGGTATGGCCTTTGTGTTCTACCGCTGGGGCGTTCCGGCCATTACAACGCTCTTCGGTCTGGCTGCTTTGCTGTTCATCCGTTCGCAGCTGCGGTTCATGCGGAGTAAAAAACAAGCTTAAAGCGATCGCTCGATCTCGTGCTTTGCCTGATCGAGTGCGTGAATGATCCTTTTCCAATCCGATTCGGATAAGGAGGAACCACTGGGAAGACTCGTCCCAAGTTCATAAAGATCTTGGGCCACACTCCCAGCTTCCCTCATTGAATAGAATCGGGAGGCGGAATAGGACGTCATCAAATGGATCGGCTTCCAGATCCTCCTGCACTCGATATTCCACTCCTCAAACGCATTCTCGACCAAGGAACGCCAGCGCTCTTTTTTGAAAAAGACATTGGTCATCCAGTAGTTGGGCTGCCCATGCGCCCAGCCATTCGTGAATTGAACAGACATCTCCTCCGTCCATCCCGAAAAGTAACTGCGGTAGCGTTCCCTGTTTGCTCTGCGCTGGTCCATTCGTTGTTCCATCGTCTTGATCTGAGCAGTTCCCAAGGCAGCGAGGACATTGCTCAATCGGTAGTTGTATCCCACGCGTCCTTGCATACTGTCAGGGGCCGGTTCCTTTGCCTGAGTGGCCAAGAACAGAGCATGCGCGTAAGAGACCTCATCTGGACACAACAATGCGCCTCCGCCACTCGTAGTGATGATCTTGTTCCCGTTGAAAGAATAGGCACCGAACTGACCAAATGTTCCGGTACTTTTTCCGCGCCATTTGGCCCCGAGGCTCTCTGCTGCATCTTCGATCAAGGGTATCCCGTAAGACTTGGAGATCTCCGTGATGCGGTCCATCTGGGCAGGCCATCCATAGGCATGGACGACCATAATTGCTTTCACGCGAGACAGGGCACCTTCCTGATCCAGTGTCTGGATCGCCTTGACCAATAGGTCGGGGTCCATATTTCCACT
>RFXV01000101.1 GCA_009921445.1 Flavobacteriia bacterium | reverse complement strand
ACCGCTTGACCAGCTCAATGCGCGTGAACATGGAAAAGCCCGGAACGATCTTGGGCAATGAGCGATCGAGCCAATTCACAAGGGAATAGCTGATATCGGGCAATAGCTGCTTGAAACTCACGCCGCCCGAGAGCAAATAGAGCAAGGGATTCCTGTACTGAATGGAATCTATTTTCAGATGGGGAAACTCTTGTGTCAGCCGCTGTCGATCCCGCTCAAAGACGATCCATGGGAGCGCGCCATTGGCTCCCGACATCGGCCCAGAAGCGGGAATAATCCATTCCTTGGCATCGGGCTCAAAGGGTTCGTGGTGGAAATTCTGGTAGATCCAGCGACCAAAGAAACTATTGGCCGGTTCGATCATCAGCATACGCCCAGCGGGTTTCAGACAGCGACTGACCTCTTTGAGGAATTGCGCGCTGTCAGGGATGTGATGGAAGGTATCGATCATCAGAAGGGCCCCAAGGCTTTCGTCCTCGAAGGGCATATCCAATGCGGAAAAGGTCAGGTCGTTGCTGTCCAGTTGGAGGATGTCTGAGGTGAGTACATCGGGTCGGATCTCTTTCAGAAAACCACCTCCTGAACCCAGCTCAACGAACTTGCCCTCCGGGCACAAAGCAAGACACTCCGTGAATTCACGGTACCACTGCCGATAGAGCTCCCGGGTAAAACGCTTGCTCTTGATCAGCTCGCCATGGAGTACCGTTCGTTCGGGTGCATCCAGCGGGAGATCGATCCGGTATTTGAGTGCCAAGAAAACTTAGTTGTTCCCTCCGAGAATGATGGGAAGTCCGTCCTTTCCCGATCCGACCACGACTACTTTGGCGTTGTTGGAACCTGCCAGGCGCTCGGTGGCTTCGATCCCTTTTTCTTTGAGGATCTTTTCGGTCAGCGAAGCACTGATGATCTTGTTGGCAGCAGCCTTACCCTCTGCCTCGATGCGTTGACGCTCCGCTTCCTGTTTGGCGCGTTCCAATTTGAACTCATATTCAAGGGTCGCTTGCTCCTGTTCCAGCTTCCGCTCAATGGCTGCTTGGAGTTTTTGGGGCAGTTCCACCTCTCGGATCAAAGCTTTGTCGAGCAGAATATTCTTGGTCGCCAGTGCTTCAGCAGTACGGTCGAAGATCTCGGTCTGTATGGCCTCACGCTTGGTGGAATAGAGCTCTTCCGGCAAATACTTTCCAATGACCTCGCGCGTAGCGGAACGGATCTCAGGTCGGATGATCCGGTCGTAATAGTCGGCGCCGACCTCGTCGTGCAGGTAGCCAATGCGCTCATCCATCGGCTTGAAGCGGTAACTGAGGTCGATGGTGATCGTCAAACCATTCTTGGACAGCACCTGCATATCGCTGTTGGATTCCTGCACCTTGACATCGTAGATGAAGATCTTGTCCCAGGGCGCCTTGACATGGAATCCCTGACCGTACACATAATCCTTGTCGAGACCGCCGCCGAAGGTGTGGAACATCACGCCTTTTTCACCGGGGTTGATGGTAAAGGTCAGACTGCTCCAAAGAATGAGTATGACCATGAGACCAACGGATCCGATCAGCAGGAAAGTGGTTCTTTTTCTGTCCATGAAAAGAGGATTTTACTTTTTTGAAATGAGGGTTCAAGATAGCCCAAGATATCGTCTCCAAGTCCATTCTGTGGCCAAAAACAGAAGAAGGACAAAGAAGAGTGATTTCCAGTGGATCAGCTCTTTTTCCTCCTCGATCCATTCCATCACTGGACGCAGCTCCATCTGCGATCGCAACAGATCTGGCGTGAGGTCTGAAAGCGCATAGGCCTTCCCTCCTGTGCTGCGGCTCAAGCTTCCCAAAAGGGCCGTGTCGGCGCCATTAGTGAGTTGCTCCACCTCAGGACGGCTCACCTGGAAGCGGCCGCGATAGGAAAAGGTCTCTTTTCCCAGTTCAGCTGTCAATGCGTAGCTGTAGGATCCTTCCTTCTCCATGTGCTGCTCGATGTACTGTACATGGCCCCGTGTTCGGGCTTTCAGAGACTTCTGCGCTCCATCCGGCCCAGTGACCATGGCCTGTACCCGTGCATTGCTGCTCCAGGCGCCCGTCCGATCCCGCAGCCGCACTTCCGCTTTCCACGATGCGCCGCTGATGACCTCCTTCAAGGCATCCACGTTCCAGCGCTCGTCGCCAGATTCACTCTTCAGATAACGCAGCCAACTGCCCACCCAATCATCAAAGGCCTCGGTCTGTTCAAAAGTCCGGTACTCCTGAAAACGCCATCGCCACAAGCCTTTGGCCGAGGTGATCACCCACTTTCTGCCATCTGCTCCACGGCCACTGCTCATGAGCGGATTCTCGCTGATCACTCCATTGATCCGCTGCCTGAGTTGTACGTCCATCTGCTTTGTCCCGATCCACTTCCCAAATGGCGCCGCAAGCGGAACGCCCTTCCCCAATTTTTTTTCGTTATCCTCAGACTGCCTGAAAGCGGAAAAGGACGCATCCAATGCGGCCATCACCTGGTCGTCCGAACCGCCCTCTGGTTGGAAGCGAAGCGGCGATCCAAGCGGAGCCAGAGCACGTGCACTTTCTGCATAGCCCGCCAGATACCACACGGGCACCTTTCGATCGGGCAGCAGGCGACGCAATGAGGCGATGGCCGTTCGGCCCGGATGTACAACTACCCATATCCCCGACTCCGCACTGGGCAGTTCATTGCGTGCCATGTCCACATATTCCAGTTCATAGGCCTCATACTCTTCCAGACTTTGGGCGATGGCCCGAACATCCGGATGCATGCGGTCGTAGATCAAGGCGACCAAATGGTCTTTTTTCACCACCTCGAAAGAAATGGGTGAAGTATTGTTCTCTTTGTTGACCTCCTCTGGCCCGGCGATCAGGCGCAGTTGCCATTTTCGCTGCCCCAACTTCCTTCCGACCTGCGGGTACAAACTAAAACCGACCCCTGAACGAAGCTCCTCCGGGGCCCATTCCCTTCGCTCGAGTATTGCTCCATCTTCATCCAAGAGTTCCAGAGCCACCGACTCCGAGAACGATGCAGTGGCCGATATCCTCCCGATCACCTCCAGCTGATTCCCACTTTCCGCTGTGGGGTTGTAGCGAATATTGGTGAATTGTGCATCCGGTCCTTCAGGAGGGCTTCCAATGCAGATCGTGTGAACGGGAAAGGGAAAGTCCAAAAGGCCCGATAAGGGATCGGCGCCTCTGTTGACCTGCCCGTCTGAAAGCAATACCATTTCCTGGACCGCAGGATCATTGCCGTACTGGTTCCTGCAGGCGGACAACAAAGCATGAAGATCGGTCTGATCGCCATCGAAGCGGAGCGGTTCCTGCAGCGCCTGAACCTTAGAAGAAAAACCCATTTCTATGGATGCCACATCTCTGAATCCCTCTTGGAGCCGCTGGATCCGATCGTTGAGCTCCGTCGCGTCCAGGCCTTGGTCCAGCATACTCTTGCTCTGATCGATGGCCCATAAGATGCGTGGCTCCTTTCGCTCAGCGGCCTGCTGCTTCCAATGGGGCCGGAACATCAGCAACAAAAGGATGAGTATACTGCCTGAACGCAATGCCAGCAGGGCGTACCGCTGAAAATTGGAAAGTTCCCTGTTCTCTGGTCCTTTCCTATAAGACCAGTACACCAGCCATGGGGCCAGCAACAAAAAGAGGTAGCTGTACCAGGCCGGTTCGGGAAAATGGATCACAGGTGCTGCTTTTGGCCGATCAGGTGAGCATGGCACCACATACATTCAGCACCTGTCCGCTGATGTAGGTACTCATGTCCGAGGCTAAGAACACACAGGCGTCCGCCACTTCATCAGGCGATCCGCCTCTTTTCATGGGGATGCCATCGCGCCAGCCCTGCACAGTGGCCTCGTCCAGACGATCGGTCATTTCCGTTTCAATGAATCCGGGTGCCAGCGCATTGCAGCGAATATTTCTTGAACCCAGTTCGAGCGCCGTGGATTTGGTAAAACCAATGATGCCCGCCTTGGAGGCCGCATAATTCGCCTGGCCCGCATTTCCCTTTACTCCAACCACCGAGCTGATGTTGATGATGCTGCCCGCTTTCTGCTTCATCATCGGGCGGATCACAGCCTTGGTGGTGTTGAAGATGGAATTCAAATTCACCTTCAGCACGCGATCGAAATCTTCTTCGCTCATGCGCATCAGCAGATTGTCTTTGGTGATGCCAGCGTTGTTGACCAGCACATCGAGCGTTCCAAAAGCCTTCAGACTCTCAGCGATCAATCCCTGGGCCGCCTCAAAGTCGGAGGCATCCGAGCGCACTGCCAAGACCTGTCCGCCAAATGCAGCCAATTCCTCTTCCAGTGCCTGAGCCTGTTCCACACTGCTCAAATACGTGAAGGCCACATCTGCTCCTTCCTTTGCGAATTTGAGGGCTATGGACCTTCCGATCCCCTTGCTGGCCCCGGTGACCAATGTTTTCTTTCCTGCGAGTAATCCCATTTATTCCCAATTATATTCGATTCCCAATCCCCACTCGAACCCTCGATAATCCAGCTTCACATCCGGCAGGTCGATCGAAAGATCGACCGGAACATCATTCATGCTCACTCCGACCGCATTCCCTGTGATCGGTGCAGGGCTCCGTCCCTCAAACCAAGAGAAGCTGCAAGCTACTTCAACCCGCTCAAAAAGCGGTGCCTTTACACAAAGAGTTCCCAAGGCGCCAAAGGTGTTTCCCTGTCCGATCTCTGCTTTTGTCTGCATCGCCCGCCAATCCCCGGACCATTGGACAAGGCCTTCCGCCAAATGGCCCTGCCGTATGCTGTAGGTGCTGTTCAGGGCCAGAAACGCCCCAAACTTGGTTTCAATGCTCCATTTTCCCACGGGCCATTTGCCCTTCAACTGCAGTGGGAGAACGAAGCTGTCAAAAGAACCAGTAAGCGCTTTATTCAAGGCAAATGGAAGACCATCGGCGGACAGTCCCGCCATTCGGTACCAACTCAGGCCGGTCTCCAGCCCCCAGTATTCCTTCTCATAGAGCGCTCCACGAAGAGAAAGAGGTGGGATCGATGGAGACATTGGAGCATCCACAGGAAAAAAAAGAGATGTGCCGAACTGAAGTTTCTGAGCAGGCAGCGAACAAGTGGCTCCAAAGAGCAGAATGCACACAATTATGGTTGCCTTGTGGGGCACTGTCAGCCTCCCATTGATTCCTCTATGGTCTGCCGCACCCCATCATTCATGGCAAGCAGCCAGGCATTCTTGAATCCGATCTGCCGCAAGGACTCCATGAAGGCTTCTGCGCGATCCACATCCCGAAAGGCGCCGAGAGTGTATTTCCAGAAACCATCCTCGTAACGCGTGCGGAAGTTCAGGTTTTCGCCATCGAACATGCTCATATCAACTTCTTCATAGGCCCCGATCTGGACAAAATACCAAACACCATTGCCAAAGTATCCGCTGGAATCCATATCGCCATAGTTCGCCTGGTCGATCATATGGACATTGCGCAAGCTGTCGATCTCCATTTGCATGGCCTTGACCTGCTCCGAAGTAAGCTCCGGGGCAGACAGGCCGAACCGACTGAACCAAAATCCAACGAAGGCGACAAGAAGGATCAGGGCCGCCCAAAATCCGGCACGATAAACCGTCAGAGATGCATCCCCTTCGCCCGATGTGTCCGTGGAGGAGCGGCTCTTCAGCGCATCCAATTCACTTTGCAATCGATCGATCTTCTCCTGTGCGTGTCTTGGGATATAGCTCATGGCATCTGAGAAAAAGGTAAGCTCGAATGTAAGTGAAACAAGGCCAACCGCTGACCGCTGAGCGACGGAGAATGCGACCGAGATGTGAACACTGCAGGCAGGCCAAATGCCTCGCTGTTCTCCTCTGTCCATGAAGAAGGAGCCGATTGGGTCGCCGTCACATACTGGGCACTGCCCGGCTGTATGAGTTCAGCCAAATAAGCAGCGGCGAATCCCTCCAGTCCACCGACCAGGGTGAAGCGGCCCTCGGAGGCCATTCCCGCAATGAAACCGGTCAGAAAAGCCAAGTCGTATCCGCCAAAAAAAGTGAGTGAGGTAAAGGCATCCCGACTCATTGGATGGCGACGCAATGCCTTTTGGGCCACGTAGACCACGGCCTCGATACGATCCAAATCGAGAAGGGGTTTCAGCGACTCCTCCAAACGCACAGAGGCGTGAATGTAGAGTTGCATGGCGGCAAAGATGCAGGTGGACGGATTCATTAAACGCACACCTGCCCACAAACTGCCCTTCATGGCCTCCCATTCGGCGAGCCTGCGGCCCTTATCGAATGCCGAACGGCACTCTGAGCTGGTCATGGATGGTTGATGATAGGGATTTCTACTTCCAAAGCCCACAGTGCGTTCCATGATGGAAGCCCTGTGGAGCCAATAGTTGATCGATGCGCCTGGCTCATGCCACCCCCCGAGATCCACAAGGTATTCCTCGAGTTTTTCTCCACCGAATTCCTCGCGCAATTGATCGCGGTCCAGATGTTCCAGCAGCTGACTCAATGTTCCCGATTCCGATCCGAGCCATTCACGCTGTATGTCGTGATCGGTCAA
>RFXV01000011.1 GCA_009921445.1 Flavobacteriia bacterium | reverse complement strand
AGCTGGCCGAGGTCCATGGGGCCACTTTCATAGGTGCGGTATTCGATCGCTCCGATGGCGATACCCAGTGAAAGGACCAGGCCGAGCAGTAGGAACATCCCACGGCTCTTCTCCAGATCGGCATTCGGATTTTTCTTGAGTTCCATTATCTCAATTCAAATTGGCTTCTAAAGTACAAAAAGCATCAGGTCTCTGAAGAGCTGATAAAGCCGCGATGAACGGCCCGCATCAGACCGAAACCAGCAAGTGCTCCGAAGGTATTTGCTGCAAAATCCTCCCAGGTCCCACTGCGGTCGATCGCAACGGTCTCCTGCAGGATCTCCAGAATGCCTCCAGCCACTGTTCCCAATCCGACCAGAAGCCATTGGTTCACTTTTTTTGGCGGGCGGTAGCTGAAATTCCATCCGATCAGCCCCATGTAATAGAGTACATAGATGGTGAAGTACATGCCTCCGTGGAGCAGCAGATCCTTGAAGGACAAAAGGAAACTCGGGATCTCACGGCCCCGGATCAAACTGAAATAGGTGATGGTCAGCCCCCAGGCAAAACCGGGCAGGAAGCCAAGGACCTTTTGAAACCCGCTGGATCTAACCCACCAACTCTCCATAGGCGCTGGCATCCATCAATTCGTCAAGCGCACTGGGATCGTCCATCCGGACCTTGATGATCCAACCTTCTCCGTAGGGATCCGAATTGATCTTTTCCGGGTCGGATTCCAGCTCCTCATTGAAGGCGATGATCTCACCGCCAACAGGCATGAAGAGATCGCTCACCGTTTTTACCGCCTCGATCGAGCCGAACACCTCGTCTTTTCCCATGGTTTCGCCCTCGGTCTCCACTTCTACAAAAACAATATCGCCCAATTCGCCCTGGGCGAAGTCGGAGATTCCAATGACGGCCGTATCGCCTTCGATGCGGACCCATTCGTGTTCTTTGCTGTAGCGCAGGTCTTCAGGGATGTTCATCTGGTCTGTTTTAGAGAGGACAAAAGTGCAGAATTATCATCAAGAGAAAAACTATTGACCCAGATTCAACCGCACGCTGATCCCTGCATTGACATTGGAGGTCGGGAAGGCAGTTGAGATCTTGTACTCACTGATGTTGTGGTCGTAGAAGAACTTGGCGGTCACCCTCGGAGTCAGGACGTAATCCGCGGAGAATTTGATGTTCACTATGCGCTGGCCCGCATTGACCTGATCCAGATTCTCCACAATGCGCCGCACCACGGTGATGTTGTCCCGGATGGAGAGATCGACCTTGAGTTCGAGATTGCTCTGTACGGCCTTTTTCGCCGCACCGACACGAATGAAGTTGAAGCGAATATCCTTAATGATGTAGCCCAGACCGACCACGTATTCCACGCCCTTGATCTCAGAGACCTGGTTGTTCGCCAGACTCAGACCGATGTTGCGGTCCATCTTGTAGTCGAAGCGGACCGATATGCTGTTCTTCATCCGGACATTCACTCCGATCAGTGGAGAGAATTGCTCGGTCAGGCTGATCTGGTTGATCAGGGTCTCGAACATGAAGTCTCCATTGATGTTCCTCGGGTTGCTTCCGGGCTGGGCGAGCAACGAATCCATGTAAGCGAGGTTGGTGGTATAACTCTGTACACTGTAGGTGGAGCTGTAGGTGTGGCTGAGGGTGAAGGTCTGGAATTGGTCACGGAACCACGGGTATTTCATCAGACCGTCATAGCTGACCGACCAGTTCGGGATGGGCACACGTTTCTTCCATTCCAGACCGTAACCGCTTGCATCATTACCGGTGTAGGCTGCCAGGAAGGCCGGTATCAATACATTCTGGCTGATCAGTGAATAACCGTCGTATCCATAATTGGTCGAATCGGCGGAACCGATGATCTCGGCCGCGTAGTTCGGGTCGCGCGCTGCCCTGTCCTGTGCCAGTCTTCTGGAGATCTCCATTCGGTTGTCCAGGAATTGCTGGAAGACCTTGGAGCTGTACAAAGGTGCGCTGGAACGGTCCCAGGCGGTGGGGATGGCGAAAAAGGAGATGTTGTAGTTGCCGGTAACGTTCTTGTTCTGCTCGGTGAAATTGTCCAGGTTCTCGTCAAATCGCCAGAAGGAGTTCATGTTCTTTGCGTCGCTCAAAGTGGCGGTGATATCGATGCGCAGGTCCTGCCATGGTTCCACCTGTGCCCGCAGATTCATGCTTTCACTTCGCGTACGGGTAAAGGGATTGTTCTGGTAAGGACTCGTTGTCAGCCAGCCATTCCGGGCCGCCTGTACACGGACATCGTTTTCGGAAAGATCGTCCGGAGGTTGCAGCCCCATGGCAAAGCCGAATCCAGGTGCCCAATTGTTCCCTGGACTCGTCCCAAAGTGCTCAGGACGCGGAAGGAAACCGGGCAGTCCGGTGCCCTCCGTAAGCTGATAGGTGCCGCTTACACTGCGCAGACCCATACCCACCCGAAGCAAGCCTTTGAGGATCTTTTCTGCTACGGATTCCTTGGTGCTGTCCTGCTCCTCCTGCTTGTCGTCCGAAGGTCCGCCGCGGGGCATTCGCCGGCGCACCGGTCCTCTCGAATTTCTCCTGCCCATGCCCTGTCCGTTGATCTTCTGCAGATAGGGGATCTTGTTGTAGAGGTTGACGAAGTTCAGCTGGGCCGAACCATTTATCGTGGCACTGTTCTGAACCGTGCTCCCCAAGCGCAAGGTGTCGCTGGCTGCATTGAGGGCCACCTGTGAGTTGGTCATCCAGTTCAAGGTGCCCGCATAGCGCACATCGGAAGTGATCCAGTCCGTCGCCGGGAGTTTATCAAAGGGCAACTGATAGCTTAGGTTGACACCCTGCTGAAACTGCGTAGGACGGCCGCCCGCCCAAAAACTCTCTTTGATGCTCGCTTGGACCGAATCGGCAGATGCCGGACCGTACAATTCGTCCACCCGCGTATTGGCTGTTGCTGTATAATCGAAGGTGATGGCTTTGGTCAGATTCCAGGCCAGGTCGTACTGGCGCCTCATGGTGAAGGCCTTGTTATAGGTCGTGGGCAGTTCAAAGGAGAGGTTGTCCGTGTTCCGTTGTTTGTTCTCCTGATACATCCGGTTGACTTCGGTCCGGAATGTGAAGTTGCTGGGGTAGAAGTAAAAGTTGAAGTCCCGAAGAAGGGCCCACCAATCCGATTGGAACAAAGGCACTTCGTAGAAGGGCTCCACAGCTACGGGCTTGGTCTGGTATTGATACTGAAAGTTCGCCTTGTGGTCGATACGACGGTCGAATTCGGTATTGATGTCCCTGCGGAACTGTTCATTGAAGGAGTAGCCCACGGTGAAATTCTCAACGTCGTAGACCTGAGGCGGGCGTTTGGAGCCCGGATCGCGGTTCCGCCCCACATTCGTGAAGTTGATGCCTCTTCTTTGCGTGTAGTCCTGAGTGATGCGCTTGAGCTTTTGTCGTTCCTCGTTGGTTTCCAGATTGGCCAGCGCATCGTCAAATTCTATGTCCGGATCGAGTGGATTGAACATCGGGTCTTTCCATTCCTCAGCGATCCCAAAGTAGAAGGGGATCCGCAGGCGTGCAGATTCACCAAAGAACTTCCCCAGTTCAAAATTGGACTGTAGGTCATACCCATAGATGGTTTCCTGCTGCCGTTCGGTCGGCCCCTGGTCCAGGGTTCCGAAGCCGAGGGTACTCATCCTTCCGGAGAGGGCCACATTTCCAAAGTCTGCGAGTTTGGCGGTCATTCGGGCATTGGCCGCCCATCCACCGCGCTGATCGAAATCGGTCAGGCGGAGCTCGTTGATCCACACCTCTGCGCATTTGGACAAGCCATCGTCCCCATCACCCGAGATCTGCTTTTTTGGATTCCGGATGCCGATCATGATCGTACGGATATTGCTCAGATTAGGCGCACCGATCACAGAGATGCTTCTTCCGTCCCTGTTGAGCGTGAATCGGTCGTTGATCCCAAGGTTCGGGTTGTCCCTGATCTTCTGATCGCGCTCGAGCTTGGTGTCTTTCAGGTCGTTGAAATCAAAATTGAATTCATTGATCTCCGGCCAGATCTTTTCCGGAATACTGGCGCCCCAGTCGGTGACCTTCATGGGGATCTCGTACTCGTAATAGTTCTGATTGTAATCGCTGCCCAGGCGCACGAAGATGCTGAGGTCATTGTCGCGAAGCGGACGATTGTCTCCGGCCTCGGCATGCACGAACATCTTCAGTCTTTTGAACATGCGCATGTCCATGCTCAGGTTTCGGAATACGGCCCGGGCATCGCCATCCAAAAGCTCACACACCCGAAGAGAGAGCGATTGCTCGTTTTGCTGCTGCAGGGAGGCCGTGCCGAAGAGTACTTGTCGGTCGATCCCCGGTGGAAGGACGTAGGGGATCGGGGTTCGCGATCCGTTCTCTTCGAGATTCACAGCATTCACTTCGAAGACGGTATTGCTCCCCTCATCGGTGGGTACATCCTCGCGGATCCCATCCAGGGAGAAGGGGTAGCGTCGCCATTCTCCGCGCACCAGATCCATCGCGGCAAAGCGCAGGACCACAGGCTGCTCAAAATCAGTCAGAAACATACGCATGAATCGTATTGAGCGGAAGTCATTGATCGGACCCACGCGCTTGTCGGGAAAGAAAATGGGGATCTTGAACTGATACCAGGTGGCCGAGCCGACCTGTCCGTTGGGCAACTCGATGCCCGTGGCGGTGAATCGGTCGGTGATGTGGTTTTGACCTACGACCATGTCCTCGGGCCGGATGCTCACCTTGTACTGATAGTAGCTCTCCGTCTTGCTCATGGTCTGGTCGCGGTTCAGATCCTCCATATCGGGCAGCTGAGTGGCCGACTGAGGGAAGCCGTTCACTTGCTGAGTGGAGGAGTTGTCCTGCGGGTTGTTGAAGAGTTTGTACCGATCCAGTATGTTGCCATTCGATGCGTCGTAGTCGGCGGAGAGGTAGTATTTGAAATTGTCTCCGGATGGGTCTGCTGCTGCCGTCTGATAGGCTCCTGTGCCCTGTCCGATATTGGCCGCGATCCGGCTCAGATAGCTGAGCGAGCTGTCCACAGACCAATTGGTTTCCTGTGCATCGCTGAGTCCATCCAGACCTACGTCCTGATTCACACGAGAGGCCGGGTTGTTATCAAATGCGGCAACAAGGGGTTGGTTCCTTGGCACGTAACCCCAGACGGTCGAATCCACCACGGAGGGATCGCCTGTGGGCGACATTCCGTTTTCGAACATCTGTCGTCCATCCTTCAATATGTCTTCAGAGACGGAGCCCAGATTGAAATACAGATCGCCTCCTTTCAGTGAAGGATCTTCCATGAAGGGATCCATGATCCAGAATTGGATGTATTCGATGTTCTGCTCTTCAAAATTGTTGGTCTGCAGCGAACGCATGATCCCACCCCAGCGTGACTCAGGCGCGCGCAAGGCGCCATCCTGGTCGATGCCCGCCGAATAGGCAGAGGGTGCCACATCGAAATTGTAGGGTCCGCGTTCAGCTGGATAATAGGCCACATCCATCATGGCGATGTTTCGCGGCTGCGAGGCATCCAGCTGCCGGTTGGGGTAGACCTCACGCACCAGGACCTGCCGAACGTATTGCCCGGAGGTCTGATTCGGATCTCCTGAAATATTGGAAGGCGTGTTGCCGTCGTTGTTGTAAAAGGTCGGGTCGATGGTGTACCAGGCCAGGCGCGCTCTGTTGAAGTTGTAGGCGTTGGAGTTGTTCAGCAGCCCCTCAGAAAATAGTCCACCTTGCCCGGACGGCGTGCTCGCCAGCACCCAGGCATTGGGGTTTCGGATGTCGATCATCGTCTGCGCACTCTCAAAGTCGTCGATGTAGGTGGTGGGTTCGTTACCGATCCGGATGCCTCTCGGTGAGCCTGGGATCAAATGTGCCCACTCGCCCTGAAAGCTGATGTCGGAGGGTTCCTTCGTGTCCAGAAAGGGGATGCGGTCCACGAAACGCGTCAGATATGGTGCATCGTCATTGAACTGCCCGTTGAGTCCGATCAGGGTGTTGGAGATGGGTTCTTCACCCAGATTGACCTTTTGTGTCAGCGGCCGCTCCGTGAGGTTCACTACGGTTGCTCCCAGATTGAGTTTGTCAGAGAATTTGTATTCGGCATCCAGCCCAACATAGGTCTTCGTCTGGAAATTGAACATGGCGTTGTTCTCGAAGTCCACCTTGATCGGCATCCCCGAAGCCAATATGCCGTCGTTGATGATCTTGACACGGCCCAGGGTATAATCCACGGTGTAGTCGACATTTTCAGTCAACATCGTCCCGCCTGCGGTGACGCGGACACTTCCCTGCGGAACGTTATAGGCGCCCAGCGGGATCTCGCTTCCGCCCGCCGACTTGTATTGCCCGCGCAGCAGGAATTTGTTGAGTTGGGTCTGATTCTGTGCCTTGAAGCGGGTAGAATCGTAGAGTTCCTGGAAGACATAACGCTCTCGGTCCTGCGGATCGGTCAGCTTATTGGTCAGGTTCGAACCGAAGGGTTCGAGTACCGGGAAGATGATGCGTCCGTTCTGAGGGAAGATGGTGCGGTTGGGGATGAAATCGAAGAAACCGTCTCCGCCCGGAACCGGATCGTTGTTGTTGTTGAGTTTGTCCACGTCCATCACCCGGATCAGCAATTGATCGTTCAGGTTGCCTTTGGGCAGAAAGGGAATGGGCACTCCGGTCTCGTCGTTCATGTAGAGCACGTGCAAGCGGAAATCCTCCTGATTCAACTGATAGGCATTCAGGCTGTAGACGTTTTTCATCATCAGGTCCCAGATCGGGGTCTTGACGTTGAGGATGGCGCTCTTGAGCATCTTGGTCACCAGGGTCTGTGGCGCATTGACCCCGTCGTTGGAAAATTCACCGACCTGATAGATCCGGCCGTTCATGGTGTACTGGAAGGCCACGGCCAGCACTTCGTCCTGATTCAGCGCTTGGTTCAGTGTGATGAATCCGAGCTGTGGATCGAAGCGGTATTCATTCGGATTCAGTTTGCGGGCATTGGCCAGCTCAATGAATTCAGTGGCTTCCTCATAGCCGGCCGAGTTCAGCAGGGCGTTGGCCTGAGAGATGTCGCGGATGCCCGGCAGATCCTGAGACAGGCTGGTCGGGTTCAGTCGGTTGTTGCCGTTGGTGGGCGGGGTGCTGTTCTCCGGATTGGGGCTTGGTCCGGGAAAGATGGATGGACCGGGTAGGGCATTGGCTGAATTCCGGTAGGATCCGTTCTCATTCTCTCCAAGGTCCATGAAGGCCAGGATGTTGCGAACGTTTTGGGTGGAATTTCGGCGGTTGGTCACCCAGACCTCGATGCGCGAGATCTGTATTTGTGAGGTAATGATCGGCAGGTTCCTCAGGGCACGTTCGTAGTTGTTGCGGAAGTATTGGCTCAAAAAGTAGTGCCTGTTGGCCTCGTACTGATCGCCCCAGACCTCGAAGTCCGTAGCCGTAGAGCCGCCCTGTACATTGATGGAATTCGACTGGCTGCGCTGCTCAGAGAAAACCCCCGTGAGTGTCAGTTTGCCGAACTGGAATTGCCCCTTCATTCCGAACAGGCTT
The DNA here is from genome assembly GCA_009921445.1 of Flavobacteriia bacterium. Taxonomy (GTDB): domain Bacteria; phylum Bacteroidota; class Bacteroidia; order Flavobacteriales; family Schleiferiaceae; genus RFXV01. The sequence goes on along the minus strand of RFXV01000011.1, from coordinate 17,033 downwards.
TGCGCCCCCTGTATCAAACTGTTGGAAGTGGGCAGGCTGACGTTGCCCAATTCGATCTTCTTGATGATGTCGTCTTCCTGTCCTTCGAACTCCAGCTTCATGGTGTTCTCAAAGGCGAAGGTGGCTTCTGTGTCGTAATTGGTCTTCAGCTTGAGGCGTTCGCCGATCTTTCCTGTGACATTCATTTGAATGCGCTGATCGAAGTTGAAGTTGAAGATCTTCTGATTCACCACCGGAAGGTTGGGGTTCTTGATCCGCTGAAAGCGCAGACCGAAGGTCAGTTCTGCAGATCCCTGAGGCGTGATCTGTATCACATTCGATCCAAAGACCGTAGCGAAAAGACGGCTGTTCACATTGATGTCCGGGATCAGGCTTTTCATGTCCGATCGTCCGTCGTCATCCTTTTTCGTCGTTCCGAGTCCATCGTCAACAGAGCCGGGACCCGAGCCTGTTTTGCTGCCCCAGTAATTGCGCATCTGCTCGTCAAAAACAAAAGCCCGATACTCTTCGGGCGTCATCAGCATGGGTGGAGAGATGATCAGGTCACCGATCTTCCGCGTCACCACGTATTGGCCGGTCACCGGGTCGTAGAGCACATCGAGCGAGCCGGGCGTTTTCAGGAACAGACCACCGCTCTGCCCACCCGTAAATGGATAGGGAAGGTTCTCTGAAGGATCATTGGTATCTGGAGGCGCCCAGTGGGCAAGCATATTTTCCGGAGGCATGCGTTCCAGTTCCCTGCCAGGGACAAAGGACATGCTGAGGATCAGAATGATCCCGAGACAAAGCGAATGGAACCAAGGGAAGTTCGATCGGCCCACCTGATCTATAGATTTTGCAAGGCCTTTTTGATCAGGCCCTCCACCTCTTCATCGGGTTGTTCCTGACGAACTTTTTGCAGGGCTTTCTCCGCAGACTGACGATTGTACCCCAAGACCACCAAAGCCTGCAGGGCTTCGGCCATTGGATCGGCCGGGCCAGAGGTCGTCAGGGCAAAGTCCTCGGCCGTGACTTTGTCGCGCAGGTCCACGATCAGTCGCTGAGCGGTCTTGGCACCGACGCCTTTCACCGATTTGAAGGTCATCACATCACCGGACTGTATCGCAGAATTCACCTCTGAGGCACTGAGAGAGGAAAGGATCAGACGCGCTGTATTCGGCCCGATGCCCGAAACGGACAACAGCAGGCGGAACACCTTGCGCTCGGCCTTCGCCGTGAATCCAAACAGCAGTTGGGCATCTTCCCGATAGACAGGATGCACGTAAATGAGCTTTTCTTCGCCCTCGATCAATTCGCCATAGGTCTGCAGGCTGATGTGCAGCGCATAGCCGACGCCGGCACATTCCACGATGGCCTCCGCCGGACTCAGATCCGTTATGGTCCCTCTTAGGTAATCGAACATCAGGTCAGGTCTTGGTTCGGACCATTGATGAAACGCCAAAAATAGAACAATCATATACGGAGTGTGAAAAATTAAAATTTTGAGCATCAGCACGCTACATCGAGCCTGAGGTCTTGGTTGAGATTTGGCGGCTGGAAGACGTCTTTTTTCTCGCGTGAATGATCCATAAGGCTCCAGTACCATTCGTCTATTTTTCACTGCACTTCCCTGCTGATTGTACCTTCGCCGGGAATGGCGCAGATCGATGCGATACGGGGCCCGGTAGAGGCCGATATGAAGCAGTTTGACGAGGTCTTCAAGAAAGCCCTTTCCAGCCAGGTGCCCATGCTGGATCACATTACGCATTACCTCACCCGGAGGAAGGGCAAGCAGCTCAGGCCCATGCTTGTATTCTTGTGCAACCGCTTGCATGGAGAAGTAACGGAGGGCACCCATCGTGGAGCCGCTTTCATTGAGATGATCCACACGGCCACACTCGTGCACGACGATGTAGTGGACGATGCCAATATGCGTCGGGGTTTTTTCAGTCTCAATGCCTTGTGGAAGAATAAGATCGCTGTGCTGATCGGCGATTACCTCTTGGCAAAAGGGCAGTTGCTGGTCACCGGGAACAAGGAATACGAGACCCTTTCGCTGGTATCCGATGCCGTTCGAATGATGAGTGAGGGAGAGCTCCTGCAGATCGAAAAAGCGCGTCGGCTGGATATCGACGAATCGGTCTATTACGACATCATCGAGCGAAAGACCGCCTCCCTGATCGCCACCTGTTGTGCCGTGGGCGCAAACTGCGGGGGAGGAAGCGAAGAAGAGGTGGATCGGATGCGGCAGTTCGGAACGCGCCTGGGCATTGCCTTTCAGATCAAGGACGATCTGTTCGATTATCAGGTCGTGAACCGATCGGGAAAACCCAGCGGCATTGACATCAAGGAACAAAAGATGACCCTGCCTCTGATCCATGCCCTGGCCCAATCAAAAGCATCCCAGCGCAGGAAGATCATACGCACCATCAAGAAAGATCATCGGGATCCGAAAAAAGTGGCTGAGGTGGTGGATTTCGTCAACGCGAGTGGTGGCATCGCTTACGCCGAAGAGGCCATGAAGCGCTATCGGGACGATGCCATTGAACTCCTCATGCACTTTGAAGAGTCTCCTGTCCGCAATGCACTCGAGGCCCTGGTCCATTATGTGATCGAGCGCAAGAAGTAAGGGGCGGTGCCCGCACATCGGTTCAAGTTTTCCACAGGTCTTCGATCGGTGGATGGAAGCGAATACCTTTGAGTCATGTCTCGTATTTCCGAATCGACAGTGGCCAAGATCTTCGATGCAGCGCGCATAGAGGATGTCGTCGGCGATTTTGTTCAGCTCAAGAGATCGGGCTCCAATCTGAAGGGTTTGAGTCCCTTCACCAATGAGAAGACGCCTTCTTTTTTCGTCTCACCGGCCAAGCAGATCTTCAAGTGTTTCAGTTCCGGAAAAGGAGGCAGCGCCGTGAGTTTCCTCATGGAACTCGAGGCCATGACCTATCCGGAGGCACTTAGGTGGCTGGCCAAGCGATACCAGATCGAGATCGAGGAACAGGAACTGGACCCCGGACAGCAGGAAGCCGCTCATCTCAGAGAACGGCTCTACCTGATACAGGATCTTGCGGCCAAGTACTACACGGACCAGCTTTGGCATACGGAGAAGGGTCGGGCTGTCGGGCTTTCCTATTTTACAGAACGCGGCTTCGATTCAGAGACCATTCGCCTTTTCCAACTCGGTTTTTCTCCCGAGGAACGGGCGCCATTCACCGAGCATGCACTGGAAAAAGGGCATTCCTTGTCACTGGTTGAAAAAGCCGGACTGGTCCGGGTCAATGAAAGGGGAAATACCGATCTCTTCCGTGGCCGGGTGATCTTTCCCATCCATGGCCTTACCGGGCGCATCCTGGGTTTTGGTGGCCGGATCCTGCGCAAGGATGTGAAAGCACCGAAATATGTGAACTCCCCAGAGACGGAGATTTACCACAAGAGCCGAGTGCTCTATGGTTTGTATCAGTCCAAGAAAGCCATCATTCAGGCGCAGAAGTGTCTGATGGTCGAGGGCTATACCGATGTTCTTTCCATGCATCAGGCGGGCATTCAGAATGTCGTGGCCACTTCCGGGACGGCGCTCACGCCGGAACAGATCAGTTTGGTACAACGCCTGACGGAGAACATCACATTCCTCTTTGACGGCGATCCGGCAGGGATCCGTGCCTCACTGCGCGGCATCGATATGGTGCTCAAGCAGGGCATGAACGTTCGGGTGGCGCTTCTGCCCGATGGAGACGATCCAGACAGTTTCGCCAAGAAAAAGGGGAGGGAAGGGCTGAATGAATTCCTCAAGAACCACGAGCAGGACTTCATTCGCTTCCGCTGCGATCTGCTCAAGGAGGAAGCACAGGACGATCCGATAGTCAAGAGTCGGCTGGTGCAGGATCTTGTGGGAAGCATTGCTTTGATCCCGCAGGCGATCACACGCGATATGTACATCCGCTTGGCCGCAAGAGAAACCGATACGCGGGAGGAATTGCTGCAGCAGGAACTGGCATCGGCCCTGCAACGCCATTCCCGGGAGGAGGAGCGCGCAAGAAAGCGGGAATCCGCACGTCAGCAGCGAGAGGGAAAGACCCAAACAGAGCCGCTTGAAGCAACCGAGACCTCTGCGCAGGATACCGCTGAAGACGGACAGTATTTCATCGAGCGTGAGATCTTACGCCTCATGCTCAACCATGGCCACAAGGAGATCGAGGTGGAAGTGGAACCTGAGGAGGGAGAAGCCGCAGCTGAAGATGCGCCAAAGATGACCGAGAAGGTCAGTTTGGTGCAGCACATGCTCGAGGAGTTGTACAACGAAGACCATCCGCTCACTTTTCACCATCCCGTCTACGCGCGGGTGCTCACAGGCATCCGGGAAGCGTGGGAGGCCGGCAAGGAGATCAAGACCATCGAGGATCTTCTGCATCGGGAAGAGGGCGTGGAAGAAGTGGTGGCAGATCTGCTCTTTGAACGGCACAAAATGAGCAATTGGCAGCGCAAGGAAGTTTACGTGACCAACTTCGACAGCATGCTGGGTCAGGCGGCCGAAGATTGTATACTTCGCCTTTGGAAGCGCGATCTGCACGATCAGGAAGAGCTCAATGCAGCTGAGTTGTCCGGTGAGGATTCACTTCAGGCCCTCAAGCGACAGAAGTACCTGAATCAGCAGCGCAAGGAGATCGCCAAGAAGCTCTATCAGGTCGTTTGAAGTTCAAAAGCTGAAGGTGTAACGCAGGGTGGGGATCAGGCCATTGCCGAAGGTCCTGTCTGTTCCAAGACCTCCCGTCCAGCTGTCGTAGTACACCCGCCGCGTTAACTCGTTTATTCTGTTCGTGAGATTTTGAATGTCCAGGCTGATGCGGCTGCTGGTTCGTTCCTTATTCCACTGGAAGGTGATGCCAAAGTCGATCCGCCAGTAATCTGGAACTTGTTCTGTGAAAGGCGGGATATAGATCTCGCGTTGAGCAGCCAGGGAAGCTGGAATGTTGATCGTTGAGTAACGCTGTCCCCCAACGCGATTAAAGCGGAGGTTGATGCCCAGCACATTGTTCTTCTCACGATCTACAGTGAATTCTTTGCCCATCAGGAAGTTGAATACATAATTCTGGTTGAAACGGCTGTTGTACCACTCGGAATCAGCGACTTTGTATTCGGATCGAAAAAGGGAGAGGGTGGTGAGCCAGTAAAAACCCTTGGTCAGGTTCTGATTCAAAGTGAACTCAAGCCCATAATTCCGGCCAGAGCCGTCATTGGAAAGAGAGACTTCTTCTTCTTCGAGTGTTTCGAGTACGGATAGGGTGTTCCCCACGGAAAAGGCCGAGCCCGTATCTACAAGAAGATCGGAAAGGTGCTGATAGTACACCTCCGTTTTCAGCGCTATGGAACTGGAAAGATCCCATTGGTGGCCCAGCACGATCTGTCCTGATCGGGTCAGTTTCAAATTGCTGTAAGGCCGTCCGGTCCGATCGTCCGTCAGGGCGTAGATGGAAAGCCGCATGGCCCGGCTATGCAGCCCGGCACCCAAGCTGATCTGATGCTTTTCGTTCAGATCGTAGGTGAACGCCAGGCGCGGTTCCACCATTTGGGCATTGGTGAATCCGTATAGGTGGTAGTGCAGCCCAAAGACGCTGGTCAGTCGCCGAGTCATTCGGTACTTTCCCTGGGTGTAGAGTTGAAGGACCTGGCCAGCATTTTCCATGTCGATACTGCTGTCCGCATTCACCACATTTTCGCCCAACAGACTCGCGATGAAGCCGCTCTTGAGGGTGAAGGATTTGCTGAATTTGGTATTCAGAACCGAAGAAAGCCTGAGCGCATCGGAGCGGTCCCTGGATCGTTCGCGGTGCAGCTTGAGAACTTCGTCCCACTCCCGGTCGATATCTGTTCCTTGCCGTGTAAAGGCAAGTGTGCTCTGTACGTATGATCTTTCTCCTAAAATGAGGCTGTGTTTGATTCCAGCCACATGGTTGGACGAATTGATGTAGGTCTTGTATTCATTTCGGAACCAGTTGTAGCCATAGAGGCCGAAAAGACTGAAAGTGCCCATCTTCTTTGTGGGAATGTGCACTTTGAAGTTGAGGTCCTGATAGCTTGTGGTTCCCCCTGCCAGATCGAGTCCCATGGATTCCAAAACGGCCAATGTGGAGTAGCGGTAGTTGATCAGGTAGGAGGCCCCTCCTTTTTTAAAAAGCGGCCCCTCTGTCATCAGGCCAAGCCCCAAAAATCCGAGGTCCAGTGTGGTTTCCCTTTTGTAGGCATTTCCAGTTCTCGTCCTCAGGTCAAATACTCCGCCGGTAGCATTTCCATACTCTGCTGGGTAGGCTGAAGTGAAGAAGTCGGATGAGGCAAGCGCATTTGAACTGAGCATGGAGACGGCGCCATCGTTGCCCGGATAAGTGGAAAAGTGATTGGGATCGGGAATCTCCACACCTTCCAGTCTCCAAAGGGTCGAGTTGGGTGAATTGCCCCGAACGACAATGGCGTTGGAAAGTCCGCCTCCGCCACTGCTCACACCCGCAAAGTTCAAAACCTGTCGGGCGGGATCCCCAAAGGATGCAGCGTAGCGATTGCTCTCCTCCATATTCAGTGAGCGCGCACTGACGCTCGCCATGGAATTCACGGTACGCGCTCCCGCTCCAGCGGTGATGGTCACTTCATTGAGTTCATTCTTCGATTCCTGAAGTTCCACCTTCAGCACCACCTCTTTGCCCGAGCGGACGGGTATGTTCATGAGGATCTTTTGCTCATATCCCATCATGGAGAAGGTCAGGGATCGCTTGCCCAAGGGAACTCCACTGAGAACAAAAAGTCCGTCAACATCTGCAATTCCGCCTATGGGCGGTGAAGTGTTCAGAACGCTGACAGCTGCGAAAGGAATGGGCCGCTGGGAGTCTGCATCTCTGATCTCCCCTCTCACGATCTGCTGTGCCCACAAAGAGATGCTGAGGAAAAAGAGTCCAACTGTATAAAGCAGATGATGGCGACGGACTCTATCCTTCTCGGTCATGCGGGCGAATCTATGCAGAAAGCAACATTAGCTGAGTTAAATACCCCAGAATATGTAAGCTCAACACCATCAGAGTTTTGGCTAAAGGAAGGGAAGCAAGCCAATGCCCACAATGAGGATGGCCTTGTACAGATTGTGCAGCCAGTAGGCTTTTTGTGGTTTTCCCAGCCACCGTGAGAGCATGACCGCGGTCATGCTTTGAAGCAGCATACAGCACAGTAGATAGGATGCCAGCAGTGGCGACAAGGGCAGGGAATGATAAAAGATGGCGAAGACAAAGGCCCATCCGGAGAGATTGATCGCCATCAGATGACGTTTCAGGCCCATCCGGCCCGTGAGAACTGGAACCGTCGGATAATTGTAGATCACATCTCCCTTTAGAAAGACCACATCTTTCACCAGCGCCCGGCCCAGCTCAAGCGTGAACAAAAAGAAGGCGTACGAGGCCAGGCCCCAATGCGGGATCTTGTAGTAGATGAATACGGCGAAAAAGGGGACGAAGGTCAGCAGCGCCTTGATCACATTCGCCACTACGGGCAGTTTCTTCACCTTGTGCGAATACAACCATAGCGACAGGGCGTAGGCGGTGAAAAATAGAACTGCACGAAAAGAAATGCCGGCCGAAATGACCAGCGCCAGCAAGTTGAACAGCAAGTACAGATTCAATGCGGTGGGCTGACTCAACATAAGCTCAAAAGCCGTTTGCTTCGGGCGATTGACCAGATCCTTCTCTTTGTCGTAAAAGTTGTTGATGATAAAGCCCGATGCGACGACCAAACCGGTCGAAAGGACGAGAAAGTGCAGCAGGGGGTCGGCAATGGTATTCAGAAAATGAGCCGGATCATTCAATACGAAGATGGCGGTCAGATACTGAGCTGCGATCAGAAGAACGATATTCCACCAGCGGACCACAGAGAACAGGGCCAGCGTTTTCAAAAGAAGCAGCCGTGTGGCGCGCTTCATATGGTCAGAGTCGTTGGATCAGCTCCGGGCGGTGCGCACTCAGCAGCTTCTGGGCGCGTTCATAGTCTTCGGTGAAGCCCAAAACGAATCCACCGCCTCCTGAACCGCATAATTTCAGATAATAATCTCCACTGTCGATCCCTTTTTTCCACAGATCATGAAACTGCTTTGGGATCATGGGGTCGAAGTTGTCCAAAAGAATGCCGCTGAGCTTTTTGAGGTTCTGGAAGAGGCTTTTCATTTCTCCCTTCAAAAAGGCCTGAATGCAGGCGTCATTGTAGCGGGTGAATTGATCCTTGAGCATGTTCCGGAATCCGTCTTGCTTCATCTTCTCCATGAAGATGTTCACCATGCTTTGCGTCGAACCTGGATATCCTGAGTTCAAAAGGAATATGGCGCCTTTGCCCATGGTGGATTCGGGAAGGGTGACGGTTCCGAGTTCTTCAGAGGATTTGATCAGCACAGGAAGCCTCAGATAGCAGATCAGCGGGTCGAGGCCAGATGATTTCCCATGGAAATAGGATTCCATTTGCCCGAGGATCTTCTTGAGTTGTTTGATCTCCTCGGCGCCCACTGCAGACGACCGATCGATCCGGTCGTAGGCATATCTGTCGTAGATGGCAGCGACCAATGCACCGGATGAACCCACCCCAAATCCCTGAGGGATATTGGACTCGAAATACATGCCTGATTTCAGGTCGGCTGTGAGTTGTGCCGTGTTGAGCGAACAGAGGAGTTCGCCCCTCTCTTCCAGTTCGCGGAGGTGTTCGGTGTAGGCACTGATGTGTTGGTTGCTCTTGGCCTGCTGCGCAGTAGGAAGTTCGGAAGGGGTGTCGAAGGCGCCTTCGTAGTAGTGGTAGGGAATGCTCAGCCCCATGGAATCCTTGATGATCCCGTACTCTCCAAAGAGCAGGATCTTGGCGTAGAAAAGGGCTTCTTCAGTAACCTTCATATAGCTGAACTCCATTTGGGTCCGTTGCCCACACGGTCACAAATATATCGACCATTGCTGAGCATACTCAACTCATTTTCAACCCAAGGCATCACTTTTTGTTCTGAAGCGGCCGGAAAGAGCAGGTGCAGGTTGGCGCCGGCGTCCAAGGTGAAGCAGATATTGGTATCTGTTTCTTTTCGGAATTGACGGACGCTTTCTATAGCCGCTACCGTTCCTGGGCGCATGAGCAAATAAGGATCGGAAGCGCTCATCATCAGTGCATGCAGCGTAAGCGCCTCCAACTCCACGAGTTCGATGAAGCGTTGAAGATCTCCTGTGCTCAGGATGTCCATCATTTCCTCAACATGATCGAAGGCTTGCTGAATGCGCGCCTTTCCAAATACATGTCCGTCCATCAGAGCATGTCCAGCGGTGGAAGAAACAGACTTCACGCCTTCATCGATCAGCAAAATGACGTCGTGGAAATCTTCGAAAACAGGATGCAGGCGCTGAGAAACATCCAGGCCGCGGATGTCTGAGCTCCCTTCGATATTTGGATGGGCGCCCCAAACAGCAGCCTTTGGGAAGAGCGACCGACAGGCGCTGCCCGATCCGAGCCGAGACCATTCAGAGGCCCTATTCAGATCGACTTGCGGCTTGTTCCTCAGTTGGCGTATGCCTTCCTCAATGGCCAGGGAAAGGGCGCTGAATGCCGAGGCGGAACTGGCGATCCCGCTGCTGTGCGGAAAGCTGTTTTCAGATTCGATCTCAAGCTGCTGTGTGCTCAGTTCAGGAGCACTTTCCATGATGCGTTCGAAGAAAGCATCGAGTTTGGGTGTGAAGGCCTTTTGTTCTTTTCCATGGAATCGAAAGCTGTATCCAAATTCTGGGGCTTCCTTCCAGTGGATGCGTGTCTGGCTCGTGGAATGGGAAAGGGTAAAGGATACCGAAGGATTGAGCGGCAGCTGGAGCCCATGTTTTCCCCAATACTTGACCAGGGCAATATTCGACGGGCTTTCTGCCTGGGTTCTCATTCCTCGATCTGGGCCTCTGGATGAATTTTCCGGATCAATCCCTGAAGGACTTTTCCAGGTCCGAGTTCAGTGAACGAGCTCGCTCCGTCCTCCACCATTTTCTGGACGGATTGCGTCCAGCGGACTGGCGCAGTGAGCTGTTCGATCAGAAGCTTTTGAATGGTCTGCGGATCGGTGGATGCCTCGGCGGTCACGTTCTGGTAGACCGGGCAGACCGGTACATGGAATTCCGTTGCCTCGATCGCCGCCTTGAGCTCAGCCGCCGCTGGCTGCATAAGGGGCGAATGGAAGGCGCCACCAACGGGCAGGATCAGGGCACGGCGTGCGCCCGCTTCTTTCAGTTTTGCAGCTGCGGCTTCGACGGCAGGAACGCTGCCAGATATCACAAGCTGACCGGGGCAATTGTAATTGGCAGCGACTACGACTCCTTCTGTTTCGGCACAGATCTCTTCTACTTTTTCATCTGCCAGACCCAGAACCGCAGCCATAGTGGAGGGTTCTGCCTCACATGCTTTTTGCATGGCTTCAGCGCGCTTGGAGACCAGGCGAAGTCCGTCGCTGAAGTTCAAACTGCCTGCTGCAACCAGTGCGCTCAATTCACCCAATGAATGTCCAGCAGTCATGTCTGGTGTGAAGGCGTCTGCCGCGGCAACGGCGGCCATGGAGTGCAGAAAGACGGCAGGTTGGGTGACCCGTGTGGCCTTCAATTCATCAGTCGTTCCTTCGAACATGGTCTTGCTGAGGGCAAACCCCAGCACTTCATCGGCTTCTTCAAAACGCGCTCGGGCCTCTTTGGAGGTCTCGAACAGTTCCTTGCCCATACCACTGAATTGGGCACCCTGACCGGGAAATACAAAAGCTCTTTTCATTCTCCGTAGTATTCGACAAAGTTGTTTTCTGTTTCTTCCAGGCGGATGCCATGCAGCTGGGCGCCTTCTTTTGCGATCAGCGGTTGCAGGATCTTCCAGATCTCAATGGCCAGAACTTCCGTGGAGGCCATCTTTCCCTCCAGGAAGGGTACATCCAGGTTCAGGTTCCGATGGTCGAGGTGAACGATCACATGCTCGCGGATCAAATTCCTGAGCAGCTGCAGATCCATGACAAAACCGGTGTCTTTTTGGATCTCTCCTTTGACATCGACGATGAGGTTGAAATTGTGCCCGTGGAAATGCGGGTTGGCACAGGGTCCGAAGACTTCAAAATTCCGCTCATCCGTCCAATCCGGATTGTACAACCGATGGGCAGCATTGAATCGCTCCCTTCGCTGAATATGAACCATTCAAGGCAAAATTTCGGCAAAGATAGGCAGAAGAGGGTGTGGGGAGTAGCACCTATATTTGCCGCCCTTAAGAGAGACTGAAAATTAATCTATACACCACCATGAATACAATGGTTTATGTGGTTCCCGTTCTGGGGATCGTCGGTTTGCTGGTCATGATCGTCAAGGCGATCTGGGTATCCAAGCAAGACTCAGGAGAAGAGAATATGAATGAATTGGCGGGCCATATCGCCAGAGGTGCATTGGCTTTCCTGCGTGCAGAATGGCGGGTGCTGGGCATCTTTTCTGTCATCGCCGCTGCCCTTCTCGGATGGTCGGGTACCTTGGTGGAGAACAGCGATTGGGTCATCGCTATCAGTTTTTTGATCGGTGCATTCTTCTCTGCTTTTGCTGGATGGATCGGTATGAACATCGCTACAAAAGCCAATGTGCGGACCACGCATGCGGCACGCACGAGCCTGGCCAAGGCCCTGTCTGTTTCCTTCACCGGAGGTACAGTGATGGGATTGGGCGTTGCAGGTCTTGCCGTGCTCGGGCTCAGTGTGTTGTTCATTGTGCTCACGGGCATGTATGGTGATGATCAGATGGGCAAAGCCCTCGAAGTACTGGCTGGATTTTCATTAGGTGCCGAATCCATTGCCCTTTTCGCTCGTGTGGGCGGAGGTATCTATACAAAGGCGGCCGATGTGGGGGCAGATCTCGTAGGTAAGGTCGAAGCGGGCATTCCAGAGGACGATCCACGCAATCCAGCGACCATTGCAGATAATGTGGGCGACAATGTGGGCGATGTGGCCGGTATGGGTGCAGACCTTTTTGGCTCCTATGTGGCCACCATTTTGGCCACGATGGTCCTCGGACATGAGGTTCAGTCGGTCGACGACTTCGACGGCATCGCTCCTATCTTACTGCCTATGCTCATTGCAGGTTTGGGTCTGATCTTCTCGATCATTGGCACCTTCTTCGTGCGCATCAAGTCAGAAGACGATTCGGTACAGAAGGCACTCAATATGGGCAACTGGGGATCCATCATCCTCACAGCGGTCGCCTCGTATTTTGTGGTCATGTGGATGTTGCCTGAGCAGATGGTATTCGAGCGGGGCAATTTTGTCTTCACCAATATGGATGTGTTCTACGCCATCATCATCGGACTGGTCGTAGGTGCGCTGGTGAGCATCATCACAGAATACTATACCTCCATGGGACGCCGTCCAGTCAACAGCATCATCCAGCAATCAGCTACAGGACATGCAACCAACATCATTGGCGGTCTGTCAGTTGGAATGGAATCCACCGTTCTTCCAATTCTGGTGCTTGCCAGCGGGATCTATGGTTCCTATGCGGTAGCAGGCTTGTACGGAGTGGCCATTGCGGCTGCAGGAATGATGGCCACCACTGCCATGCAACTTGCCATCGATGCCTTCGGACCCATTGCGGACAATGCTGGCGGTATTGCCGAGATGAGTGGGCTGCCCAAAGAAGTTCGCGAGCGCACAGACAATTTGGATGCTGTGGGCAATACGACTGCAGCCACCGGAAAAGGATTTGCGATCGCCTCGGCTGCCCTTACAGCTCTAGCACTCTTTGCAGCCTATGTGGGTCTTGCAGGGATTGACGGAATCAATATCTACAAGGCCGAAGTGCTGGCCATGCTCTTTGTAGGTGGAATGATCCCTTTCATCTTCTCTTCTTTGGCCATAGCAGCGGTTGGACGAGCCGCCATGGACATGGTCAAGGAGGTACGTCGTCAATTCAAGGAGATTCCTGGGATCATGGAAGGAAAGGCGAAGCCAGAATATGAGAAATGTGTGGAGATCTCCACAGCCGCTTCCATTCGTGAGATGATCGCACCGGGTGCGATCGCCTTGATCTCTCCTGCTTTGATCGGATTCCTATTCGGCCCTGAGGCGCTGGGAGGCCTTCTGGCAGGTATCACCGTGAGCGGTGTGCTCATGGGTATTTTCCAGAACAATGCTGGAGGCGCATGGGACAATGCCAAAAAGAGTTTTGAGGCCGGCGTTGAGGTAGATGGAAAGATCGAGTATAAGGGATCAGAGCCCCACAAGGCCTCGGTCACCGGAGACACGGTGGGCGACCCATTCAAGGACACCTCCGGCCCATCCATGAACATCCTGATCAAACTGACTTCGATCGTCGCGCTGATCATTGCTCCGCACATTGCTGAATCCGGCCATTCGGAGGGACATCAGGAGGCCTCTTCAGAAGAAACTGCCGCTGTGGAGGAGATGATGGATACCATGACCGGAGTGGAGACCTTTAAAGCCGAGAATGCCCGCATCGATGTGCAGGGAACAAGCGGAACCATCAGCAATGTTTATGTGCACGGCATACAGATGGAGATTGGAAATGGAAAGGTCAAGTCCATGGAGATCTCCGTTGAAGATGAGCGACTCGGCAAGGAAGCCTTTGCCGGAAAAGAAGTGCGATTGGTGGAATTCTCTGCCGAGCGCATCTGGAGACATGGATCTGAATTCGTTGGTCATGGCCAGGCCCTCATTCAGGGAATGGAACAGCAGGCAATGGAAGCCACTGTCCGTTTCCAGATCACTTCCGAACGTACACTGAAAGGAAGCCTGATCTGTCAAGACCTGGGCTAAGCACTAAAATCTCGATCAGAACAAGCCGTTGACTTCGGCGTCGATGCGTTCGATGATCTCACCCAGATCGCGCGGATTGTCGCCGAACTTGTTGACGTCTGCATCGATGAAGAGGATCTTCCCCTTGCTGTAGGTGGTGATCCACGCCTCGTAACGCTCATTCAACCGGTTCAGGTAATCCAATCGGATCCCCGCCTCGTACGATCTTCCTCTTTTTTGGATCTGTTCCACCAAGGTGGAAACACTGGCCCGCAGATAGATCATCAGATCGGGTGGCTGAAGGAAGGGCTCCATCAGATTGAACAAGGACTGGTAGTTGTCATAGTCCCTTTCGGGCATCAGGCCCATCGCATGAAGATTCGGAGCGAAGATGTGCGCGTCCTCATAGATCGTGCGGTCCTGTATGATGTTCTTCCCGCTCTCGCGGATGTCCACCACTTGCCGGAATCTGCTCTGTAGAAAGTAGATCTGCAGGTTGAATGACCAACGCTGCATGGCGGTATAGAAATCGTCGAGATACGGATTGTCCGTTACGTCTTCAAAGTGCGGTTCCCACTTGTAATGCTTGGCCAGTAATTCGGTCAATGTGGTCTTCCCCGACCCGATATTCCCTGCGATTGCGATGTGCATAAAAGAGCTTTCTGGTTCTCGGAATTCCCGACCTTATTTTATCTGAATCAGGCGGCGGAAACATCCTCTGAGACGGATGAAATTAACTATTTAATTCAATTCGTCAAGGGGAAAAAAGCAGCTTGTAGAGGGTGCCTCCATCCGTGCGGAAGAGCTGTCCATCCGTACCGCTCCAAGCTGCCCCTTTGGGCAATTTCAATTCGAGCTTCGTACTCGAGCGCACAAGACCTTCCTGATCGGCCACCCACCAGATCGTCCGACCCAGCGAGAAGCTTTCGGCAGCATCTACAGGGATACGCCGAACGAAGTTGCCCATGGTGTCGAATTCGACGAGTCCTTTTTCCAAGAGGAGATACACCCCGCGCACATTGCATCTCAAGCCCAGGATCTGCGATTCTTCCTGAAGCAGTTGAGTGATGGGCGGCGTTCGGAAAACGATCTCCATCCGGCGCATATCCATTTTTAGGAGCCGGTCCGAGGCTTGGTCGAAGAGCCAGAGAAAATGCTCATCGGTCAGCGCTGCACAGGGCACATCCGCCATGCCAAGATCAAAAAAGGAAAGAGCCGGCCGAATGGGGTTGAGCCGATTGTCCAGCAGGAGCATTTGATTGAACTCTGGATAATGAAGAAGTACGCGCATCGGATCCTGCACCTGCACCTGAGAGGGTATACCGAGGTCGGGACGGCTGAAACGAGCGATCTCCAGACCATTTTCATCCGTTTTGATCAGTCGGTCATTGAAGACAAGGTAGAGGTGGCCCAGATGATCGGCTTCCAGATCCAGGATGGGTTCGTCGAACACGGCGATAGCTTCGGCCAAAGGTTGGTTTCTCTGTCCCCATGCCGAGAGGGAGAGCATCGCTGTGAGCAGAAGGAAGAGTTTAGTGGATCCGCTCTTCATTGCTTGAATGCAGGAAGGGATAGAGTTCCTCAACAAAACGACGGTCATTGCTCAGACGAGGTACTTTGTGTTGCCCACCCAGTTTATCCTTGGATTTCAACCAATTGTGAAAAGTGCCAATTGGTGCCGCATGGATCTTTGGGAAATTCAGTGCCATGTCTTTGTGCCGTTTGGCCTCATAATCGGTGTTCAATTTTTTCAATTGTTCATCCAACAAGTGGCTGAAGGTGGCCATGCTTTCTGGTGGACGATCGAATTCGATGATCCACTCGTGACCGCCCTGCGCATCCTGGCTCATATAGACCGGGCCAGCCGTGTAATCGGTGATCTGGGCATCTGTGGCCTCCGAGGCGAATTGAAGCGCACGTTCGGCATTCTCCACGATCAATTCTTCGCCAAAGGCATTGATGAAGTGTTTGGTTCGTCCCGTTACGCGTATCCGGTAGGGAGCACAGGAAGTGAACACCACTGTATCGCCCAGCGCATAGCGCCACAAACCACCATTGGTACTGATCACCATGGCATAGTTCACGCCGGGCTCCACAGCCTCCAAAGGAATCGCATCGTCTTCGCTGCCGCCCGAAGGGATGAACTCATAGTAGATCCCGTAGTCCAGCATGAGCAGCATATCGTCAGCTTCCGTTCGGTCCTGTATGCCAAAAAAGCCTTCACTGGCATTGAATGTCTGGAAGTAGTGGAATCCGTCTTGGGGTATGAGTGCGTCGAATTGCTCCTTGTACGGAGCGAAAGAAACGCCACCGTGCATGTAGAGTTCCAGGTTGGGCCAAACCTCTTTGAGGTCTTTGGCGCCACTGATCGCCAGTACCTTCTTCACAAGAACCAGCATCCAGCTGGGCACGCCAGCCAAACTGGTCACGTCTTCCCCTATGGTCTTTTTGGCGATGGTATCGATCTTTTCTTCCCATTCGTCCATCAGGCTGACCTTGTTGCTGGGCGTACTCATCATTGTCACCCAGTAGGGCAGATGCTCGATGATGATGGCAGAAAGATCCCCGTAAAAGGAATCATCGTTGAGGCTGTTGATGGCCGTGCTTCCACCGAGCCTCAGTCCTTTTCCCGTGAAAAGTCGGCTTTTCGGGACGGCGTTGCAATACAGGGAGAGCAGATCTTTCCCTCCTTTGAAGTGGCATTCAAACAAAGATTCCCTGCTGATGGGGATGAACTTACTTCGCGATGAAGTGGTCCCGGAAGATTTGGCAAACCACTTGACCTCAGATGGCCAGGTCAGGTTCTGCTCGCCTTTTCGCAGCCGGTTCACAAGGGGCTCCATTTCTTCGTAACGAACGACAGGGACCCGTCTTTTGTAGTGCTCGACATCTCGGATGGAATCAAAGCCCCACTTCCTTCCGTACTCCGTTTGTGCCGCAGAACGGAGAAGTTGGCTCAAGCAGTCGTTTTGCACTTCTTGTGGATGTTCCATGAACCACTCGATCTGCTGGAAGCGTTTTTTCATCTTCCAGGACAAAAGTTCGTTGAGTAGTTCCAGTCGGTGCATGATTTCAGGTACGTATCAGCTCTTGAGCCAGCGATCGAGCCAGCCAAAGAACTCACTGTGCCACAGCAGCCCGTTTTGCGGACTGAGCACCCAATGGCCTTCATTGGGGAAGTAAAGGAAACGGCTGGGGATGTCTCTCAATTGAGCTGCCTGAAAAGCCTCCATCCCCTGGTTGATCGGAACGCGGAAATCAA
>RFXV01000002.1 GCA_009921445.1 Flavobacteriia bacterium | reverse complement strand
CGGTATCAGCGTTGAGATCACCTGAACGACGGAAAGAAGGGAAAGCTGGCCGAGGAGATTTTTTATCATATCACTCCTGAACGTAAATTCTCTTGACCCGTTGCGAAATGGAGGTCAGAACCTCATAGGGAATGGTATCCATGCGTTCAGCCACCTCCTCCACCCGTATGTTCGTTCCGAAGACTTCCACCTCATCACCCTCCTGACAAGGAATATTGGTCACATCGACCATGCAGAGATCCATGCACACCTTGCCCACTACCTCTGCGCGATGTCCATTGAGGTAGACCTGCCCCACTCCATTGGACAAGCGACGATCGAAGCCATCGGCATACCCGATGGACAAAGTAGCTATGCGCATGTCATTTGGTGCAGAGTAGGAAAAACCATAGCCCACCCCATCGCCTTTGCGCAGCATCTTGATCTGGCTGATGCGCGTCAAAAGAGTGGCCACGGGACGTCCGCTCTGCTCCCCTGATCCGTGGAGGCCAATGCCTGTGCGCACCATATCGAACTGAGCCTCCGGGTAGTTTCGAATGCCCGCTGAATTGAGTATGTGCCGACAGACAGGATAGGGAACGGCTTCACTGAGTTGCGCACTCATGGCTCGAAAACGTTCGATCTGGATCAAAGTCTCCCTCTTGAGCGACGGATCTTCACTGGCTGCCAAATGAGAAAAGACAGAAGCCACATGCAATTGGGATTCACTTTGAAGAATGGAACAGAGTGCATGGACATCCTCCTCGACAAAACCCAATCGGTGCATGCCCGTATCCAGCTTGATGTGTACCGGTCTGCGCTCGCCGGAGTAATTGGTCTGCTTCAGGGCATCTATGAACTGCTGCAGCACGCTAAAGCTGTAGATCTCCGGCTCCAGTTCATTTTCGATCATAGCTGGAAATGAGTCCGCATCGGGATTCATCACCATGATGGGCAGGCGAACACCCGAACGACGCAAGGCGAGGCCCTCATCCGCGTAGGCCACGGCCAAGTGGTCCACTTTGTTGAACTGAAGCAAGGAAGCCACTTCCACACTCCCCGCTCCATAACTGAAGGCTTTCACCACCGCCATGATGCGCACCTCTGGACGCAGCGCCATCCGAAGCTTTTGGAGGTTTTCCGACAGGGCGTTGAGATCGATGCGCAAAACGGTCTGATGCAGTTTGTACTCCAGGCGGTTGCGGATCTGCTC
The DNA here is from genome assembly GCA_009921445.1 of Flavobacteriia bacterium. GTDB lineage: Bacteria > Bacteroidota > Bacteroidia > Flavobacteriales > Schleiferiaceae > RFXV01. The sequence continues at coordinate 36,657 of RFXV01000002.1, read as the reverse complement.
AAAGGCAAAGCGCCGGGCGCCTTTCAACAGAATGATCTTGGATGACCAGTGGATCTCGGACCAACGACCCAGCAGATCTGCAGTGTTCGAAAAAAAGTGCGAAGAATCTGGAAATCGATCTGCGTTCCGCTGAAGAACCGGGCCGACCCCGATGAACAGATCGATCTTCTTTTCCTCTACAAGTGCCACCACACGTTCTACCCAATCCTCTTCTATTTGGTCCACCATATCCGAAAGCAGCAGAACGGAGGGACGGCGCTTCTTGTGGGTGCCCATAAAATCCAATGCGATCCGAAGAGATTCGGGATCTGAATTATAGGAATCGTTGATCAGCAATGCATCTTCCCTTGCCGCCTTCAGTTCGAGGCGCATATCCACCGCCTGAAGAGCAGACATCCGACGCTGTATCTTCTGCTTGGACAGACCCCATTCTCTGCACAAACAGAACAGGTGCATGGCATTCTCAACAGATGCCTGATCGGTGAATGGAATGCGAAAAACCACCTCTGTTCCGGCGGACCGAACCTTCAAATGTGTAAATCCCTTGCGGATCTTTTGGTCGATCAACTGAACTTCCGCTGGTTGACCTTGTGCGGACCAGTCGATCAGACGCTCGACTCCTGATTTTTGCGCTCTCTTGCGAATGAGCGGATGATCTGCGCAATAGATCAGGCACTCCGCCCGACGAAAAAGGGCCATTTTGCTCTTCACCTTGTCGCCGATCTTGGCAAAGTGTTCCTGATGGGCCGAGCCGATATTGCTCATGATCCCAATGGTCGGACGGATCATGCGTTCCAGCCTCTCCATTTCACCAGGTCGGCTGATGCCGGCCTCAATGACCGCCAATTCGTGGTCTTCCCTCATGGCCCATAAGGAGAGTGGAACTCCTACCTGAGAGTTGTAGCTCTTTGGACTGCGCACCATCCGCCTGTCCGGGCCGATGAGCTGGTGGGCCCATTCCTTCAGGACCGTCTTGCCATTGGAGCCCGTGATCGCCAACACGGGACAATTGAATTGCTTGCGATGACTGCCAGCAAGCTGCTGTAAAGCCTTGAGCGCATCTTCCACCAGAATATAGGTGGCATCGGGCTGCGGTATTTCAGGCATCCGTTCCACCACAAATCGTCTTTGGCCTTTTTGATAGAGTTCGCCCAGAAAGAAATGCCCATCATGCGACTCCCCTTTCAGCGCAAAGAACAATGCATTGGGACGGCCTTGGAATTTTCTGCTGTCCAGGATCAAATGCCGGATGGGTTCATCGGTCAAGGGCCCTTCCACCCTGCCATTGATGCGTTTGGCGATCTCCTTCAGCCCGATCCCATCATTTTTCATGGGTGCGTTTCAATTCCAGGAACACCCTTCGGGAAACCGGTTCATAATGATCCTGATGCCCCAGAGCGATCAATTCATCACTTTCATCGGTTCGGTGGCTGTAATGAGCGAGATTGCCTGTTCTGCGACAAATGGCGTGCACCTTAGAAACATATTCTGCCAAACAGAGCAATTCGGGCATGGGCCCGAACGGCTTGCCAGTATAGTCCAGATCGAGACCTGCGATCACCACGCGATGACCCTTATCGGCCAACTCACTGACGACCTGTACGATGGACACGTCGAAGAACTGCGCCTCATCGATCCCCACCACATCAAAACTGTCTTTGTGGTCCCAGACCGCCTCCGGCCGATCGATGGCCACGGAGGGAATGGAACGGTTGTCATGAGAGACCACATGGTCTTCCGAGTAACGATCGTCCACCTTGGGTTTGAAGATCACCACACGCTGACCCGCGATCTCGGCCCGCCGCAGACGGCGGATCAACTCTTCGGTCTTGCCCGAGAACATGCAACCGCAAATGACCTCGATCCAACCTCCCTGCATCTGGGGATTGACTCCTTGCTCTAGAAACATTTTAGTACTTTCCGACGGCTTGTCGTTCAGGCTCAAAACTAACCAAACTTATCTGTTGATGGCTTCTTTTGATGACACCCGCAACCAACTGCTCGAATGGCTTCAGGATATACAGGACGGACTGAAGACCGAAGAAGTGGATTGGGCGAGGCTCAACGAACAAAGCGAGCATCTGCTGCAGGAAGTTCAGCTGCAGCGGTTCCTCAATGAACAGTCTGAGCGAAGTATCTTAAGGGAACAGGCGTTGGAAGAGCGCATCCGAAACCTTGAAGCCTTGAGCACAGAAACCGCCCCGGAACAGAATGTCATCGCAGAACAGCCTGCTTTGGAATTCAGCGATGAGATCAAAGTGTTGCCGGATCCGGAAGGTCCACCTGTACCGCAGCCCATCCAAGCTAAAGAACCACCGGTCCCTGCTGCGGAGGGAATGAGGGCAGAAGCCGATCAAAAAGAGGCGCCGGCAACGGGCTGGCAATTGGGGTTGAATGACCGCATCGCACTTTCCAAGCACCTTTTCGAGGGGAATACATCCGACCTGATGCGGGTATGCTCTCAGCTCGAATCATTTGAAAACATTGAAGAAGCAAGGGAATTCATCCTGAACATCGTTCAGGCCGACTATGACTGGTCGGAAGTGCAAGAGCACGTGGATCGGCTCCTTGAACTGACCGAAGCCCACTACCAGCACCGAAAGCGCTGAAATTGGCTCAACGGCGTTCCAATGTGAACTGGATGTCCGTATCTACGGTGATGCTCAATGCGGAAATGGTGAATGGGATCACTCCAGACCAAACCTGACGATTCGGCTCGTTGATCAGGACATCGTAGATCACCGTCTCTCCGTCTTCGATCAGCATCACTTTTGTGTTGTTGGCCAGTACCTGCCAGTCTGCCTGTCCGGTTCGGTTGATCGGAATGGGTACAGGCAAGTCATCGTCATCGATGGTGAATTCATAGTCGTAATCCAGATCCTGCGCAGGATTGTAACGCACATTGAACACGCCCTGCACACCGGTCGCATCGCCGGCTGCATTGATGGGATTGAAGGGATCGAAAGGATTCGGAATGGAGGTCGCATAGGTCAGGGACGTCATGTCCCAGGTGCCGATCATCCTGCCTGTAAGACCGCCAGGGCCGTTGTCTTCATCGTCGTCTGAGCAGGCCATGGTGGCCAAACCAAGAACGAGAAAAGGGATCCATTTTTTCATGTATCTGTTTTACTGATTGATGTCTATGAAGCGATCGATATCGCTGTTCTTGCCAAAGAGTACAATGAGGTCGTCTTTTTCTACCAGCGTCCGTGCATCAGGTATGCCCATGATATGGTGGGCATCGTCCGTCTTCCTGAGCAAGGTAACCAGATTCAGATTGTATTTCTCGCGGAGTCCGATATCGCTCAAGGATCGGCCCAAGACCTTTCTCGGTGCGGTCACTTCCATGATCTCAAAATCATCCGGCAGCTGCATGCACATCAGTGCGCCCGGATTCAGGAGCAGTTCGGCCATATTGTTCCCGACCTCCTCCTCTGGATTCAGTATCTCGGTCACTCCCATCTTCTCGAGTATGACCTTTTGGGTCTCATCCTGAGCGCGCGCAATGATCCGCTTTACCCCGAGTTCCTGAAGAAGAAAAACGGTCAGAAGCATGGCATCGAAGCTGGCGCCTATGGCAATGACCACCACATCCAGATCATTTACATTCTGAGACTCCAGGGCACGCTTGTCCGTAGAATCCAGCCGAACGGCCAAAGTGATGTCATTGTGGACCGAATCCACTTTTTCCTGCAGCACGTCCATCCCCATCACCTCGGCTCCCTTGGCAGCGAGCTTACGCGCAATGGATCGGCCAAATCGGCCCAAGCCAATGACTCCGAATTTCTGGTTCATATCAGATCAAACTTAGCCCTTGTTCCAGATCGGCGATGAGGTCTTTTTCATCTTCAATGCCCACACTCAGGCGTATTAGAGAATCTCCAAGACCCACCTTGGCGCGCTCTTCAGCCGGTATCGATGCATGGGTCATGCTGGCAGGGTGTTCGCAGAGCGACTCCACACCGCCCAGCGATTCAGCGAGGGTGAAAATTTTCAGTGAGGAGATCAGCGAGAAAGCGTCGTCCTGCCGATCCGACTTCAGTGTGAAGGAAAGCATCCCGCCAAACTGTGCCATCTGCCGCCCTGCGATCTCATGCCCTTTATGCGACTTCAGACCGGGATAATGGACCAGGTCCACCTTTGGATGCGCCTCGAGCCATTGAGCGATATTCATGGCCGAAGCACAGTGCCGATCCATGCGCAAATGCAGGGTTTTGATGCCGCGGAGTACCAAATAACTGTCCAGCGGACCAGGTGTGCCGCCCGCCGAATTTTGATTGAAGGCCAACTGCTCATGCAATTCCTCCGACCGAACCACAGCTGCACCCAAAACCACATCTGAATGACCGCCTAGGTACTTGGTGGCGGAATGCATCACGATATCCGCTCCAAACTCAAGGGGTCTTTGCAGACAAGGCGTAGCAAATGTGTTGTCGACCACCAAAAGGAAGTCCCTTTCCTTTTTCAGTGCTGCCACCGCCTGTATATCGGTGATGCGCATCATAGGATTGGAAGGCGTTTCCACCCAGACCATACGTGTTCGTTCTGTGATCGCCGCTTCGAGTTCACCCTCGGTGGTGAGGTCAACAAAGGTGAACTTGATGCCATAGCGCTCGAAGATCTTTGTGAAGAGCCGGTAGGTTCCGCCGTAAAGGTCGTTGGTGGAAACCACCTCATCTCCAGGAGCCAAAAGGCGCACAATGGCATCGATAGCAGCCAGACCGCTGCTGAAGGCCAAACCGAAGCGCCCATTTTCTATGGAAGCCAGGTTGCGTTCCAGCGCAGAACGGGTGGGATTGTGCGTGCGGGAATATTCATAACCCTTGTGCTCACCTGGGCGGGTCTGCGCATAGGTCGATGTCAGATAAACGGGGGGCATCACTGCACCGAAGGCGGGGTCGGGCTCCTGACCGCCGTGTATGGCCTTGGTGCCAAAGCCTAAATGATCCTGATCCATGGAAAGAGATTTGGCGGTAAATGTAGCAAAGGGGTCATGCTTCATCTACTTTCGCTGCGTGCAAAATTCTTCCTCGAGATCCGTATGGGCACATCTGGCCTTGTGGACGGTCGCGCTCACCTATGGCATCAATTACATCTGGGCCAAAGAAGTGATGCCCATTTGGGTCGAACCTTCGGCCTTTATATTGATCCGGATACTGGGTGCGAGTTTCCTGTTTCTTCTGCTTCGGAGCAGGGCCAAGTGGAATTGGCCGGACAGGAAAGACCTTCCGAGGATCGCCCTGTGCGGACTGCTCGGTGTGGCGGCCAATCAGCTGATGTTCTTTCACGGACTGAACCTGACCTCGCCCATTAATGCGAGCATCATCATGATCATCTCTCCGATGCTGGTCGTTTGGTTTGGCGTACTTCAAAAAACAGAAAGCTTTCACTTGCGCCGGGGCATCGGCTTCTTTCTCGCTGCGGCAGGAGCACTTGGACTCATTCTGGCCGGCGGAAAGATCTCATCAATAGAGAGCCATCCACTGGGCGACCTGCTCGTTCTGGCCAACGCCAGTTCGTATGCGGGCTATTTGGTGCTCGTACAGCCTTTGATGAAAAAATACACGCCACTGGATGTGATCCAATGGGTGTTCTTCTTCGGTCTGATCATCGTGCTTCCCTTCGGCCTGCAGGGATTCCTCCGAGTGGAATGGACACAACTGCCCACCCTGATCGCCGCCAAGATCGCATTCGTGGTGGTGGCCACTACATTTTTGGTCTACCTGCTCAATCTCTTTGCGATCTCTGTCATCGGAAGTGGAACGGTGGGACTCTACATTTATCTCCAACCGCTTCTCGCAGGTTTCTTCGCCTTTTTGAGCGGGATGGAGCAGCCGCATCTGGCACAGGTCGGATGGGGGCTCCTGATCCTGACCGGCGTGGTGCTCGGCAGCCGAAAGGCATTGAGGAAATGAGCGGTCAAAGGCCACATACATGCCTTCACTTGAATCCTTATTTTTACGCTCCTTTGAAATTCTGCCCTATGAAAAACCCAGTATTCATCCTCTTGCTTGCAGTGGCTGCTGTGGCCTGCGGACCCACCGATAAAAACACTGAATCCAATATGGAGTCTTCACCCAATCCGCTGCTCGTCGAATGGAACACCCCTTTTGGCGTGCCTCCCTTCGATCAGATCGAATCTTCTCACTATCTCCCGGCCTTCAAAACAGGCATGGAGGAGCAGCTCGAAGAGGTCCAGGCGATCGTGGAAAATGAGGATGCACCCAGCTTTGCCAACAGCGTTGAAGCTTTGGAACTCAGCGGCGCCACTCTGAGTCGTGTTGCACATGTATTCTATGCGGTGAATGCAGCCCACACCAATGAAACCCTGCAGGCAACCGCCAAAGAAGTAGCTCCACTCATGGCAGCCCATGGCGATGCGATCAGCCTGAATCCCGATCTATTTGAACGCATTCAGGCGGTATACGAACAAAAGGATGCGCTGGATCTGAGCGATGAGGAAGCTTTACTGCTGGAGGAAACCTACACGGATTTTGTTCGCTCTGGCGCACGGGTGACTGGAGATGACAAGACCCGGCTAAAAGAGATCAATGCCCGTCTGGCAGAATTGGGGGCTTCCTTTGGCGAAAATCTGCTGGCAGAGACCAATGGTTTTGAGCTGCATCTCACCGACTCAGCCCAAGTGGCTGACCTTCCTGATGGTCTGCGTGCCCTGGGAAGACAGGAGGCCGAATCCAGAGACAAAGAGGGATGGGTCTTCACTACCCAACGTCCCAGTTGCAATCCCTTTCTTCAGGCCTCTACCGACCGCAGTGCGCGAAGAAAGATCTTCGACGGCTATGCAATGCGCGGAAACAACGGCAATGAGAACGACAATACGGACATCATTGAGGAGATCGCTCTGCTGAGTTTGGAACGGGCGAATCTTTTGGGATACGAAAGCCACGCACACTATGTATTGAGCAAACAAATGGCGAAGGCGCCGGAAAATGTCTACGGCTTCATGGACAATGTATGGCCCAAAGCTTTGGAATTGGCCAAGCAGGAGCGTGCCGATCTGAGTTCGGCGATGAAAGCTGACGGCATCGACGAGACCTTTGAAGGATCGGATTGGCGTTTCTATGTGGAGAAGATCCGTGCAGAGCGTTACGCGTTCAACGAGGAGGAGACCAAACCCTATTTTGAATTCAATGCTGTCCGCGAGGGCTGCTTCATGCTGGCCAATGAGCTCTTTGGTTTGTCGTTCGACCCCCTGAACGATATGCCCGTATGGCACGAAGATCAACAGGTCTACGAAGTGAAGAATGAGGACGGCAGTCATTTGGGCATTCTTTACATGGACTTTTTCACTCGCGAAAGCAAGCGTGGAGGCGCCTGGATGAATGAACTGCGGATGCAGCAGAATGTCAGTGGCTTTATCACGCCCATTGTGACCAACAACTTCAACTTCCCGCCGCCCACTGAGGACGGACCTTCTCTTTTGAATTTCACCGAAGCCCAAACGCTTTTCCACGAATTCGGCCACGCACTGCACGGTCTTTTCAGCAATGTGAAATACGCCAGCCAGTCGGGAACCAACGTACCCCGCGACTTTGTGGAATTTCCCAGTCAGGTCATGGAGAACTGGATGAGCGAACCCGAAATACTCAAAATGTATGCACGCCACTATCAAACCGGCGAGGTCATACCGGACGAAATGATCGCCCGAATGAATGCTGCCAATCAATTCAACACCGGCTTTGCGACCGTGGAATACATGGCAGCTGCCTATCTCGATATGGCCTGGTATACCCTGACCGAAAAGCGGGAGCTCGAGACCAATGCATTTGAAGTGGAAGCCATGGAGCGCATCGGACTGATCGAAGAGATCATTCCCCGCTACCGCTCAACCTATTTCGGCCATATCTGGGGCGGAGGTTATGCATCGGGCTATTACTCCTATCTCTGGAGCGAAGTATTGGACGCCGATGCCTTTGCAGCCTTCAAAGAAAACGGCATTTTGGACCGGGCCACTGCCGAGCGCTTCCGCACCATGCTCAGCAAAGGAGGCTCGGCTCCGAGCATGGACCTGTACGTCGCCTTCAGAGGACAAGAACCGGATCCCGCTTACCTGCTCGAGAAGAAAGGATTGAACTGATCCCAATTACTGCCCCCTTCAAAGCCCAACGCACCATGACCCTGCACACCCCCGAGAACTACCGGACCGCCTTGATCGACGCTTTGAACAGCATCGACAGCTCGGCCGTGAACAGCCTGGCCGATGCCTTCCTCAATGCACATGAGCAAGGCAAGCGCATCCTGACATTTGGCAACGGCGGCAGCGGAGCGACCGCCTCGCATGCGGCAGGTGACTTTCTCAAAGGCGCATCCTATGGTCTGGAAAAGCGATTTCGGATGATCTGCCTGAACGACAATATGCCTTCACTGATGGCCATTGCCAACGACATTGGCTACTCTGACATCTTTCTGGAACCCATGAAAAATTTTCTTGAGCCCGGTGACCTAGTGATCGGCATCTCGGGAAGCGGCAACAGCGAGAACGTCCTGAAGGCCTTGAAATATGCCCGCTCAAATGGCGCCATGACCGTGGGCATGTGTGGTTTTGGCGGAGGTGCGCTCAAAGAATGTGCAGACCTGGTCATCCATGCGCAAGTCAGCGACATGGAAGTCACTGAAGATGTGCATATGGCTGTTTTCAATATGGTGAAGAAGATATGCATGCACCGTCTATTGGGGACGGACCCAAGCATGGGCGCCACCTACGACCAGCGCATCAGCTGAAGGCTTCAGAGCCAGTTCTTGCGTTTGAAATAGTAGAGCGTTCCAAGCGAGGAAAGAAGCATCAGGATCAGCGCAAAGGGATAGCCCCATTTGTGGCTGAGTTCCGGCATATACTGAAAATTCATACCGTACAAACTGGCGATCAAGGTCGGCGGCATGAAGACCACGGTCACCACGGTAAAGATCTTGATCACCTTGCTTTGGTCGGTGTCCAGAAGCCCCAAAAAGGTGTTTTGAAGGTATTCGAGCCGCGCAAAATTGAATTGGGTGTGTTCCAAGAGGGAGCCCACGTCCTTGATCATCACGCGGATCTTCGCGTATTCCCCGTCGGGAAAGTGCTGGCTCTTTAAAATGCTCGAGATGATGCGTTGCTTATCGACGATGTTCACCCGTATGAGCATGGTGACCTCCTGCAGATGGTTGATGCGGATCAGCACATCATCCTGAAGCTTTCGCTCTGCGGTCAGTTCTTTCGAAAGATCCGCTATGTCCCGGGCAATGGCCTCGAGAAAATCTGCATCAAAATCGATGCGGGTCTCGAAGACCTCGGTCAGCAGACGATAATTGAGATCGGCTCCCAAAGTGGAAAGGGAGATCCGACGATGGGCATCGTCAAAGGTCTTGAGTTCGACGGTGCGCTGGGTAATGAGAAAGGTGTCGCCCAGGATGAACGAGACCGGTTCATTGCTGTACCGCTCTCCTTTGCGCACCAAAAAGTTGGTGTTGATCGAAATGATGCCATCCAGCTCTGAGTAACGCGAACTCGACTCGATCTCCTGTGCCTCCTGACGCGTGAAGAGATCCACTCCAAAGAGTTCCTCGACCAGATCCTGTTCCTGCCCGTCGGCCTTCAACAGATCGAGCCATACCACCTGCTCAGGCTTGAGCCTGCGCAACTGGTCGGCGGATCGGGTTTCCCTGAGTTGATCGTCTTCAGTGTAGTGAACATACAGCACGGGCCAAAAGTAATAAGGTCCTTTTTCTTGAAAACAAGCCGGATGAAATCCTTGTAGCGGGTACTCAGGAGGTGTATAGGCTGCGCATGCGCTCCTGCAATTCCTCCGGACTCAGGCGGCTCTCCAATTGCCCATCGCAGGCGAGCGAAATGTCTCCGGTCTGTTCAGATACGATGGCCACAAGGGCATCTGTTCGTTCGGCCAATCCAAGACCTGCCCGGTGCCTCATGCCCATTCGACTCGGCAGACTCTGCTCGTCACTGACCGGTAGGATGCACCTCGCGCAGCGGATCCGATCGCCCGAAATGACAACGGCCCCATCGTGTAGCGGACTTTCTTTTTGAAAAATGCTTTCCAGCATGCGGATACTGAGCTTGGCCTCCAATGCTTCCCCTGTCGTTTCAAAACTTCCCAGACCTGTCTTTCGGCCCACCACCAGAATGGCCCCTGTTTTGGTCTGACTGAAGTTCCTGCACGCCTCGGCGATCATTTCAAAATCCACATCGTCCTGAGGAGCCTTGCTGTTCCATCCCAACCATGCCGGCAAGCCTTTTCTCCTTCCCAGATCGGTCGTTCCCACATAGAGAAGAAATTTGCGCACTTCCTGCTGGAACACCACGATCAGTGCGATCACCCCTACCTCGATAAAGGCGCCCAGAAAGCTGCCCACCAGATCCATGTTGAGGAATTCGAGAAAGCGCCATATGACCACAATAGCTCCGACACCCACCATGATATTGATGGCCACTGTTCCCTTGAGCAGCCGATAGAGCTGATACAGCAGAAAGGCCAGAAGCAAAATGTCCAGCAGATCGATCAATCGAAATTCCAGCAGGTCAATCACGGACGGGAAGTTCGTATTTCTCGACCAAAGCGATGACTTCCCTGGCTTCCCGCACATCGTGCACCCGAAGCAGATCGGCCCCATTGAGCAGTGCAAGGGTATGAAGTACAGTGCTTCCGTTCAGTGCGTCTTCAGCGGCGCATTCCAAGACTTTCTGTACCATGGATTTCCTACTCAAACCCACCATGATCGGCCTTCCGAACAGACGATACCGATCCAGACTATTGAGGATCTGGTAATTGTGCTCCAGCGTCTTCCCAAAGCCAAAGCCTGGGTCCAAAATCACATCGTTCAGTCCCCGCTCAGCCAGTGCATCCACTTTTTGGCTGAACCAAAACAACTGATCGTCGACGACCTTGGAATAGGTCGGTGCCTCTTGCATATTTGAGGGAGTACCCTGCATATGCATGAGTACATACGGCACCTTCCATCGCTCCACAACGTCCAACAGCCCCGGATCCAATTGACCCGCAGAAATGTCGTTGATCATGGCCACCCCTTCGCCCAATGCACGCTCTGCGATCTCTGCCCGCCAGGTATCCACGGAGATCGGCAGCTCTGGAAATCTCTTCTGAATGGCCGGGATGATCTCTTTTAAGCGATCCCATTCCAGTTCCAAGGGCACTTCCTCCGCACCCGGACGACTGCTTGCGGCACCAAGGTCGAGGATATCCGCGCCCTCAGCGGCCAGCTTTTCCACTTGTCGCAGTCCGTCCGAGAGCAGCTCCCACCGGCCGCCGTCGTAGAAAGAATCGGGCGTAAGGTTAACAATGGCCATGACCCGGCTGCGCGCAAAGGACATGAGTTGTCCGGCGAGGTTCAACGTACGGAATGAAGTATCTTTCGGGCGCTCCACTTGTCAGGGGTAAATGTAGAAAATGACAGATACCGAAATCCAGTATCAAGAGGTGATCAGCGGCTGCCGAAGCCTCTTCTCAAAAAAGGCCCACGACTACGGAAGTGTCTGGCGCATCCTAAGGCTGCCTTCCCTGACCGATCAGATCTTCATCAAGGCACAGCGCCTTCGAACCATCGAAGACAAGGGCGTTCAGAAAGTGAACGACCAAAGAGAATTCGAATACGTAGGCATCGTGAATTATTGCCTGATGGCCCTGATCCAGATCAGAAAGGGTGTGTCCAACGAAGCAGACCTCAGCACCGAAGAAGCGCTCAACTATTTCGATGAAGCTTCAGCCCACTGTCTGGAGCTGATGAAGAACAAGAACCATGACTATGGCGAGGCCTGGAGAGATATGCGCATCTCCTCGCTGACCGATCTCATTTTGCAAAAACTCCTTCGCATCAAACAGATAGAGGACAACGATGGGCACACCCTCGTATCCGAAGGTGTTGAGGCCAACTACAGCGACATGGTCAATTACGGCGTATTTGCGCTGATCAAACTCAACTGGAAGAACGCATGAAGTACCTCACTCACCTGATCCGCTTCCTGGTCGGAGCGCTGTTCATTTTCTCCGGTCTGGTCAAACTCAACGACCCCATGGGCCTGAGTTTCAAATTGCACGACTATTTCGCGCCGGACGTACTCAATATGGAGTGGCTGAACCCATTCACCTTGGAACTGGCCTTATTCGTGATCATCCTCGAGGTCCTTTTGGGCGTGGCGTTACTGCTCGGTTATCAAAAAAAGGGCACTCTCCTGCTGCTCAGTGGGATGATCGTCTTTTTTACCTTCCTGACCTTCTATTCGGCTTATTTCAACAAAGTGACCGATTGCGGTTGCTTTGGAGATGCCATCCCGCTCACGCCCTGGCAGAGCTTCTACAAGGACGTCATCCTGTCCCTGGCCATTCTCATTCTCTGGCTGGGCCAGCGCCATATCCAACGCCTGTCCCAAAAACGATGGATCGAAGGAATGCTGCTGCTGTGTTTGGTGGCTTGTTCCCTGTTGGCCAACAGCGTATTGCAACACCTGCCTTTCAAAGATTTCCGCCCTTATGCAGTGGGAAAGAGCATCAAAGAAGGAATGATGAGTGCTGAGGAGCGTGGACTCGATCCAACCGAATACGGTACGATCTACACTCTGAAAAACGATCAGACAGGGGAATTACAGGTGGTGGACAGCAAAGCCTACATAGAAGATGAGTGGTGGAAAAGATCGGAGTGGGTCATACAGGACGAACTGACCGAACAGAAGCTGATCAAGAAGGGCTATGAGCCGCCCATCCACGATTTTGAATTCATGATCGACGATGAAGACCGCACGGAGGCTTATCTCTCTGCGCCCTCGGTTCTGTTCGTCGTGAGCCGCAAACTGGAAACAGCCAATGCCGATGCACTCAGTGCGATCGGGCTCCTGGCACAGGAATGTGCCGCCAATGGAATACAAGTCATCGCTGGCAGCGCAAGCAGTGAAGAGACGATCGCTGAATTCCGGACTTCTCATCAGTGGGATTTCCCCATGGCCATGATGGACGAGACCACATTGAAAACAGTGGTGCGGACCAATCCGGGTGTCCTGCTCTTGCAAGAGGGCAAAGTGGTCGGCAAATGGGCGCATGTGGATCTGCCCAGTGTGGATGAACTTCTGAATCTTCTCTGATTGCTGAGTAAACTGTTCAGCCAGATCGGTCAGTCGCTCCTTGTGGCCTTCGGGGTGGTGACGGTGGTCTTCTTTCTCTTTTCGGTTCTTCCTGGCGACCCTGCCCGCATGATGATGGGCCAGCAAGAAGACAGCGAATTGATGGAAGTCATCTACAAACGCTATGGCTTCGACAAGCCGCTTGGGCAGCAATACCTCTATTATCTGAATGACCTCTCGCCCATCAGCCTGCACCCCGAAAGCGGTTTTGGCCAATGGGATGCCGATATGTATTCGGGAAAGGCCATTACCGAGATCGGAGGCTGGACGCTCGCCCTCAAATGGCCCTACCTCCGTCAGTCCTTTCAGCGTTCGGGTGTTTCTGTGGGCAGGATCTTGGGCGGTGTGCTTCCCAATACACTGCTTCTGGCCTGCAGCGCGATCCTGATCGCCATTTTGCTGGGCATTCCCACGGGCCTGTTGGCCGCTCGTTTCAAAGACGGCGCACTGGATCGGGCACTTGTGCTGTTGAGTTCCTTGGGTATGAGCCTTCCCTCCTTCTTCTCGGCCATTCTGATCGCCTGGCTTTTTGGTTTTGTCTGGCACGAATGGACCGGGCTTGAAATGAATGGGAGCCTACACGAGATGGACGACTATGGAGAGAACGTGCGCATCCGCTGGAAAAATCTGATCCTGCCTGCGCTCACCCTGGGAATACGTCCTTTGGGCGTGATCACTCAGCTCACCCGAGGCAGCGTATTGGAAGTGCTGCAGCTCGATTACATACGCACCGCCCGATCAAAGGGGATCGAAGAGTGGCGTGTATTCTTGCTGCATGCTCTGCCCAACGCACTGACCCCTGTGGTCACGGCCATTTCAGGCTGGTTCGCGAGCATGCTCGCCGGGGCCGTATTTGTGGAGTACATCTTTGGATGGAACGGTCTGGGCAAGGCGCTGGTGGAAGCATTGAACCTAATGGACCTGCCGGTAGTGATGGGTGCAGTATTGATCATTGGTCTCCTCTTTGTCCTGGTCAACATTGCAGTCGATCTGACCTACGCCCTCATCGATCCGCGGCTGCGGTCCAAATAGGCTGCTGCCTTCTCTTTTCTTTTCCAGTCGAGATATTCCTCCTTCAATTCACTTCGGGCAGAGGAAGTGAGTTGGAGCGCTGGAGCTGTATGGGATTTGGACAGCTTTTCATTGGGCAACTCTTCATCGGCCCGGTTGATCAGGCCGTGGTGGACAAAGTGGATACGGGCAAAAGCCTGCTCCTTGAGCAAGGAGGCCAGCTGCAGCTGAGCCCATGTGGAGGGGAGCAGATCCGATCCGCGAACAATGCCCCAAGGGCCAAAGTGCAGATCATCCACCAGAGAAGCGATCTGATAGGCCGGCAACCCGTCCTTTCGGCGCACAACGAAATCTTTCATTTCAGGATAAGGAGGCAAGGTGGATCCTTGTCCTTCCAAGGTCGAGAAGGACTGGGGATCGCCTCCCGTCTTCAGTCGTAGGGCGTGCGGCAGTTCGGGATCCTGAAGGGTGATTAGTTTGCAATCCCCCACACATCCGGAAGACGCATCAGATGAACGCATTTGTTTTCGGCTGCATGTACAGGCGAACAGATGTCCATCCTTTTGCAGCCGCTCAATGCAATGGTTGTATTGCTGCATTCGATGCTTCTGCGACCAGTGAGCCTCGAGATCAGCGACCGACCGCGGGCCTATTTGCCAGCGGATACCAAAGAACGGAAGAGCCTCAAAAATGAATTGCACGTACTCTTCCCGCACGCGGTAAGTGTCCAGGTCATCCACCCGTAGCATAAGTTCCTGCCCGTGATGAGCAGAGAGTTCCTGGGTGAGCCAAAAGGAAAAAAGGTTGCCCCTGTGCAAATAACCGCTCGGTGTTGGAGCCAATCTTATCACCCGACCAAGGTGAACGAAAAATATCTGAGAAACAAAAAGCCCTCGATCCGATCACTTCAGATGCAGGAGCAAACCCTTGAGGTATTCGCCCTCCGGATGTTCCATTCGGCTGGGATGGTCCACAGACTGCTGAAGGTGTTGAAGCAAGCGAACTTCCCTCCCGCTCTCGATGGCCGCCGCCCGGACGGTGGAAGCAAACAACTCGCGACCCAAGTGCTGACTGCACGAGAAGGTGAGCAAGGTGGAAGAAGAAGGCATGGCCTTCATGGCCCATGCGTTGATCCGCTTGTAGGCCTGCACTGCCCGATGGCGACTTCTCGGACTTTTAACAAAGGCAGGCGGATCGAGAACGACCAGATCGAAGCCCTCGGGCATTTTCTTCAGGTAATCAAATGCGTCCTCAGTAAGGCCTGTATGCTTATGGGCAGCATCGAGCAGACCGGCATTCCTGCAGGCCATTTCTACCGCACTCTGGGAGCTGTCCAAGCTCACCACTGATCGCGCTCCTCCCTTCAGCGCATAGGAAGAAAAGCCACCGGTGTAGGAGAACACATTGAGTACATTCTTTCCCGATGCCAACTGCCTGACCAGCTGCCTATTGTCTCTTTGATCGATAAAAAAGCCGGTCTTCTGCCCCTGTTCCCAGTCAAGCCGGTCTTCTGCCCCTGTTCCCAGTCTACATGGAATGGAATGCCGTTCTCCAAAAAGATTTCTTCTTCTCTTTTGCCTTTTAGATAGCCATCTTCCATCTTTTCATCCCGAAGACTGCTTCGCTGTCTGAGATAGACCGACCGATAACCCAGCTGCGCCAGTTGTTCGGTGATGAGTTCGAGATGTTCCAGATAGGCACGGGAGTGAAGCTGCACAACGGCATGTGCGCCGTAGCTGTCGATGATCAGTCCAGGAAGACCATCTCCTTCTGCAAAGAACAGGCGGTAGATGTCCAGATCCTTTCGATCCACAAGCCCCTGGTCCATTCGCAGCCTGTGCGCCTCTTGCAGCCTTGTAACAATCGCCTGCGCAGGCGAAGAAAAAGCGCTTCCGATCCACTTGAAGGCAATACTTCCTTTCTCGGTGAAGCCCAAACCCAGGGACGTCCCCTGATGATCGCAGAGTTCCATCCACTCCCCCGCTGTTTCCACTTCGGCTTTGAGCGCTCCGGAGAACACCCACGGATGTCCACGCAATACGCTTCGGTCCTTTCCTTTTTTTAGATAGCACTTTTTCATTGGGTCAGATCATTGTAATGAGGGATGTCCTTGACGAAAACCGGTCCCGTCTCTTTTATACGGGCCGCAATATGGTGAATACCATTGCTCAAAAGCACCCAGGGCGCTTTGACGACCAGATTGTATCTGTTGAGCTGATCGAATGCCTTTTGATCCAGCCGCACACTGGGCGCCTTGCACTCGATGAGCAACACACAGCGGGACTGCCGATAGACGCATAGATCGGTCCTTCTTTGCATGCCATTGAGCTTCAGACCCCGTTCCATCTGCATGAGTTGTTCCGGAAATCCTTTGTCTCTGACCAGGTGCGCCCGCAAGTTCTGACGGACCCATTCCTCTGGCGTCAGCTTGAGGAATTGCCGCCTGATGGGATCCCAAATCTCCCGAAGCCCATCCGTCTCCCGCAAACGCTGAGGGTGCTCGGGCAGTTCCAATTCCGGCAATTGCATGCGGCGAAGATCGCAAAGAAGCAGACTACCTTTGACGCATGACGCATGATCAGATCATCTCCGACATAGACGCTGGACGCTTTTCTCCGGTGTATTTCCTGGAAGGGGATGAATCTTTTTTCATTGACGACATCCTGGATCACCTCGAAGAGAAAGTAGTTTCCGAAGCAGAGAAATCCTTCAATCAAAGTATCCTCTACGGCAAAGAGACCCAGATGGCCGAGATCCTCTCGGAGGCCAAAAGGTTTCCCATGATGTCAGAGCGCGTGCTTGTAATTGTCCGGGAAGCCCAGCACCTGCGCAAATCGGATCTGGAGTCTCTCGAGAACTACCTGGACGGGCCCAACCCAACGACTGTACTGGCCTTTGGATACAAGGGAAAGAAGCTGGACGGACGAATGAAACTCAGCAAGACACTCAAGAAATCTGCGGTTTATTTCCAGAGCAAGAAGCTGTACGACAATCAACTGCCCTCCTGGATCGAAGCCCAAGCGCAGCGCAATGGACTGCATCTGGACCCCTTGGGCGTTCGGATCATTGCAGAATATCTGGGCAGCGATCTCGGCCGCATCCATTCAGAGATCGAAAAACTCAAGATCGCTGCCAAAGACGGGCAACCCATCGATGGCCAACAGGTGGCTGAACAGATCGGGATCCATCGGGACTTCAATGTGTTCGAACTGACCAAAGCCCTCTCTCGGGGGGATCAGAAAAGAGTCATCCAGATCGCTTTGTATGCCGCCGCCAATCCTAAAGAACTCAATCCCATCATGATCGTGAGCATTCTGTTCACCTACTTCGAAAAGATCATCCGCCTGCATTCGGTGGCCCCGGAGAAGAGAGGTCAAGCAGCATCAGAGATCGGCGTGGCTCCATTCATTCTTAAGGAGTATCAGGAAGCCGCAAGGCGATTCCCTCTGAAGGCCAGTGTGGCCGCCATGAAACTGCTTCTCAAATACGACAGAAAACTCAAGGGAGTGGACAGCGGAACCACCTCTTCTTCTGAATGGCTCAAGGAATTGCTGCTTCTGCTCATCCATCTACAGAAAGCCGCCTGAAGCCTTATTTTTGCCCCGCATGAGAAAAACAGCACCGGCCTTCCGGAGGCTTCTATTGTGGTTATTGTTCGGCCTTGCTTTGCAAACCGCACATGGCCAGTCGACCGGAAAGATTCGCGGATTCGTTCAAGAGGCATCGACCGACCTCCCCATTCCCTACGCCGCCGTGCGCATCGAAGGCACCCAGTGGGTGACCACGACGAATGCAGATGGCTTGTTCATCCTGAACGACATCCCCGAAGGAGAACATAACCTCCGCGTCCAGTTCATCGGCCACAAGGACCAGACACAGAAAGTGACTGTCAGGGCCAATCGCATCAGCGATGTCAAGTTCTTTCTCGAGGAGGAACAAACCGTACTTCGGGATGTGGAAGTCAAAGCCGACCGGCAGCAGTTGAAAAAACAGGTGATGACCAGTGTCGTTCAGCTCTCCCCTAAGAAGATCACTCAGTTCTCTGTCGGGGGCGATGCAGACCTGGTTCGCGCCATTCAGGTCCTCCCGGGCGTAGTGACCACAGGCGATCAGGGAGGACAGCTCTACATACGTGGTGGGGCACCCATTCAGAACCTGGTCATGCTGGACAATATGATCATTTACAATCCCTTCCACTCCATTGGCTTTTTCAGTGTCTTTGATGTGGATCTGATCCAGTCCGCAGATGTATACACCGGCGGTTTCAACGCCGAATATGGGGGGCGCACCTCATCGGTGATGGACATCCGTACCCGGGCGGGAAATCAGAAACGCTTTGCCGGAAAAGCAAGTGCCTCCACCTACAGCGCCAAGCTCATGCTAGAGGGGCCGTTGTTCAAAAAAGAAGGTGCCAAGCGATCGAGCGTTTCCTATGTGATCTCCGGGAAGACATCCTATTTGGACCAGTCGTCATCTGTATTCTATCCCTATGTCGAGACCGAGTTTGACGGACTTCCTTTCAGTTTCACGGACATCTACGGCAAGCTCTCAAGTACGGCGACCAATGGCTCCAATGTGAATCTCTTCGGCTTCAAATTCGTCGATGATGTGCGGATCAGCATGGGCAATCGGATCGGCTGGGACAGCCAGGGCATGGGCTTTGACTTTCGGGCCATTCCCGTCGCCTCCGCCCTTGTCCTGAAAGGGAATCTGGCCTACTCCAATTACGCCATAGAGCAGCAGCAGAGCAATGGACTGCCAAGGAGCAGTTCGATCTCTGGCTTCAATGGCGGCTTGGACTTCACTTATTACCTGAGGGAAAATGATGAATTCCGTTATGGTTTCACGGCGATCGGATACCGAACGGATTTCCGTTTCAGCAATCAGTTGGGACGCACCATTTCCCAGACGGAGAACACCACCGAACTGGCGGGTTATTTTCGCTATAAGGCCGATCTGGGTCAGCGCTGGCTGATCGAGCCCGGAGTGCATGCCCACTACTACGGCAGCTTGAGTGAATTTTCTCTGGAACCACGGATCGGCATGAAATACCGAGCCAATGAGCGCTTCCGCATCAAGGCCTCTGGTGGATACTACTCTCAGAATCTCGTGGCAGCCAATTCCGACAGAGATGTGGTGAATCTCTTCTATGGCTTCCTCTCAGGCCCCGAAGACATTCCAGCAGAGTATTCGAATAACCGTTTGCAACTGGCACGTCACGCCATCCTCGGTTTCGAATACGATGTGGACGACCACATCGACCTCAACCTCGAAGTCTATGTCAAGGACTTCAACCAGATCACCAATATCAACCGGAACAAGCTGTATGACAGCGACGACTTTACCAAGCCCGAGATCCTGCGAAAGGACTTCATTGTCGAACAGGGACTGGCCCGCGGGATCGATCTTCTGGTCAAGGCGGAGTATCGATCGTGGTACCTCTGGGCGGCCTACAGCTATAGCATCGTGACCCGGGACGATGGAGTTCGCGAATACTATCCACCCTTCGACCGCAGACACAACCTCAATCTGGTGAGTACGTACACCTTTGGGAAAGAGCGTTCATGGGAGGTCAGCGCCCGTTACAACTTTGGATCGGGCTTCCCCTTCACCCCAAGACGCGGATCGATCAACGGGCAACCCTTCACCATGTCGGATGGAACGCCCGGAGTGGACTACGATTTCACCACAGAAAACGGAGAGATCAAGGATCTGTATGGCGATCTGAATAGCTTTCGTCTGCCCAATTACCACCGTTTTGACATCAGCGCGAAGAAGACCTGGAAATTCGGCGAATACAGCAGATTGGAGCTCAATGCCGGAGCCACCAATATGCTGAACCGCGACAATATCTTCTACTACGACCGCATCGAGAACAAACGCGTGGATCAGCTGCCAGTGATGCCAACGGTGGGTTTGGTCTTTGGCTGGTAGATTCCTGAAAGCGCTTTGAACAGGCTTTAAAATCTCCGTAGCTTCGAAAGCACTATGAGATTCTTCCTGTCTATCCTCACATCGGTTTTTTGTACGCTTTCTGTATGGGGACAAAGCCTGATCGTATCGGGTTCAACGAATTTTGGAACAGCAACGGAAAGCTCCACGGTCAGCCGCACACTGACCCTGTACAACCAAGGCAACCAAACCGTTTCAGTGAATGGCTACGATGCCTTTTGGCCGTTCAGCGGAAAGATCTGCTGGCTGAGTGATTCGGTCTTCAGCATTCCGGCCGGAGGGCAGAGAAACGTTCAGGTCTACTTCAGGCCGCGACAGAACATCGACTATACGCTTCCACTGATCTTCCACACTGATTCTCATTACGGATCCGTCCCGGTCACCCTTCAGGGGCAAGGGAGCTATTCCAAGACCTACTACAACAGCACCCAGGGACTGAGCGGTCAGGCGCTGAAGAATCAGCTTCAAAACCTTCTGGCACAGAACTACAACCAACTGAGCTACAACAGTGCACGGGATAATATGTACGCCCAGCTGGACAACAATCAGGGAGCAGTCAGCTGTGTTTACACCGGTCGCACGGCCTTTTTCAGCACACGGTCGGGGGCCAATGCGAACAACATCAATTGCGAGCACACCATGCCGCAATCCTATTTCGGCAGCGCCTTCCCGATGCAGAGCGACATCCACTGCCTCTTCCCGAGCGATGCCACGGCCAATTCGGTTCGAAGCAACTACCCTTTTGGACATGTCTCCAATCCCACCTGGCAGAACGGAGGTTCGAAATACGCATCCGGACTGTTCGAACCCAGGGATGTTCAAAAAGGCAATTCGGCTCGGGCTCTTCTGTATTTCGCCCTGCGCTATGGCGACTATCAGAACTTCATTTCCGGGATGGAGAGCGTACTCAGGCAATGGCATCTGAACGATCCTCCCGACGCTGCAGAGAAGACGCGAAACCAGGGTATTTACCAGTTGCAGAACAATCGAAATCCATTGGTGGATTACCCCCAAATGGAAGAACGCCTGGGATCCTTCACTGGACAGGCCAACCTGAATCCGGTGAGCGACTGGCAGGTCTTTCCCGACACCCTTTGGCTGAGCGAGAATGAACAGGCATGCATCAGCCTGATCAATACGGGCGATCAAACCCTCCAACTGAGTGGAAGCAGTGGGCAGAATACCCACTTTCAGCTGGGCAGTCTTCCCAGTCAGATCGTTGCCTACCAATCGTATTGCCTGACTGTGAATGCCACAGGAAATTCAGCATTTGGCCCGACGGCCCTGAACATCTCCTCACCGAGCCATCCCAACCGCGTGGTATATATCGCTTCCAATGGAGGGGGTATGGTCGGAGGTCCTGCTCCTCCGGCCCTGGATGGATTCAGCGCAGACAGCAGCGGGACGGACAAGGCCATTCTGACCATGGACAAACCGGGTTCGGGTCATGGCGTCGATTGGGACGGAACGATCGTCTTC
Organism: Flavobacteriia bacterium; assembly: GCA_009921445.1. GTDB lineage: Bacteria > Bacteroidota > Bacteroidia > Flavobacteriales > Schleiferiaceae > RFXV01. Next base: position 15,071 of record RFXV01000002.1, on the reverse strand, counting down.
CTCTCGGAACATCCGATCAATGGTATCTGGCAGCAAAACAGCCAAAAAGCTTCTCTGTATTCTCCCTCTACCTCAATGGGGGCAGGCAGCAGCGCTTCGGTCAGCGGCGGCTCTGCCTTTTGCGTGTACAACAGCCAGAATGCGCAGGATGCGCAACTGGTGGTGACCGGATTGCAAGCGGGCACGACCTATTACGCACAGGCGTTCCTCTATGCCGTTCAAAGCGGTTCAACCGATGCCATGGGCGCAGCACTTTCGGTTCAGATGCAAACACGAAGTGCACCCGGACAGGTCGGTTCAGGGAATTGCTCTGGAGGCTTGATCATTTCTGAATACATCGAGGGATCGTCCAACAACAAGTGCCTTGAGCTCACCAACACCTCTGATTCCACACTCGATCTCGGCGATTTTGTGCTTTATACGGCCTACAATGCCACGGGCTATTCTGGCAGCACTTCGCTTTCGGGTACGCTGAATGCCGGAGCACAATTTGTCGTATGCAACAGTTCAGCTGCTCCTGCTTTTTTGAACCGGGCCGATGCTGTTTCTGGATCGGGAAGCGCTTTGAGCTTCAATGGAAATGACCTCACCAGCTTGATCGAGCTGGCCACTGGCGATACCATCGACCGCATCGGCGATCCGAACAATCGAGGTGTGAACCACACCATCATCGACAATGGCGTGGTGCACAATATTCAAAACGTCACCCTGGTGCGGGCAGACAGCATTCGCGTGGGAACAGCCTTTTGGTCGCGTCTTAGGTTGCAATGGCATGCGCTGAGTAACGATGCATACGACTCTCTGGGCAGCCACACCCTGCAAGCATGTGCACCGACAGCCGTGCAGATCGTGCCATACAGTTATTCCCCTTTCCGCGACCGGTTCGGTGAAGCCGTGGATGTCGATCAGAACTGGGCCGTGTCCGGCAGTCCGGGACGTACAGGTGACTATGCAGAGCGCTACGACACCATCGACCACGGTTTTCTGAGCGATGTGGGGGCCGCGTATGTCTTCCACCAAAAAAATGGTCAATGGGTCGAATGGCAGCGACTTCAGGCCATGGACAGAGCCGCAAGCGATCTCTTCGGTGCTTCCGTACAGATCAAGGACGATCGATTAGCTGTGGCTGCACCTGGAGAATCCAACAGTGGAAAGGTGTATCTCCACCGTTTGAATTCGCTTGGACAATGGGTGTCTTCAGATCGGTCAGGATTTTGGACAGGAATTGGCGATGGATGGGAGTTCCCTTATCGTTGCTGCACCTTCCGTACAGCCAAAGCTGTTCATCTACCAGAAGCAGACGAGCGGATGGATGCTCACAGCAACTGAGACTTCCTTCTCATCTCTGGGTACAAGTGAATTCGGAGCGGCCATGGACCTAAAGAACGATACGCTCGTCGTTGGCGCGCCTGGTCACAATGGTCAGGGAAGTGTGGTGTTGTATCGACTGATCAATGGCAGTCTGGCCATCAGTCAGCAATTGTTCGCCTCGGATGGGAGCAGCGGAAGGAGATTCGGACATTCCGTCTGCCGTGCAGGAAGCACACTGCTTGTGGGCGACCCCAATGCAGAGAAGGTCTATCTCTTTGAATTGATCGGTTCGGTCTGGATGGAAACACAGGTCCTACAGGCTCCACAACCCCAGGGCGGAGATCATTTTGGCAGCGCCTTGTCCTACTCGCTCCAAAGCGGAAAGCTTTTGGTGGGTTCGGAAGGTGCTGATCAGGGAGCTGGACAGGTGCATGAGTACACTTGGAACGGAAGCAGTTTTATCCATCAAGGGGTCATCTCTGCTCCCGATGCCGCTGCGGGAATGCGTTTCGGACACGATCTATCGGAAGGAGCAGGAAATGTGCTGATCGGTGCTCCCCTGTCTCGTTACAGCCAGAACAGCGCCTCCTCCTCCAATCATGGCTCCGTGTATTTCAACCTCAGCCCAGGCAATTGAGCCTCTTGTATGCTTTCAGCTTCGGATGTATTTCCGGTATGCACTGAAATCGAACTTCAAACCCTCCGCTTCCCCGAACAGGCCTCGCCTTTAATTCGCATTGCAAATGAACCCGAACAGCACCTCCGCCTCGCTCGATCCAACCCAGATCATGACCGGGCCCGGCTTTAGAGCCTATCACCTCGATCTGATCGGAGAAGAAGTAGCAGACACTGTACTCACTGTTGGTGATCCTGACAGGATCGATCAGCTTCTTCCTCATTTTGCCACTGTCGATCTGGAACGTCGAAAAAGAGAATTCCGAACGGTCACCGGAACGATCAGGGGACATAAAGTGACGGTACTGTCCACGGGGATGGGTTCGGACAATGTGGATATTGCACTCAATGAGCTTGAACTCGTGGCGAACTGGGATCTGGAAAAACGCCTGCCCAATAGGCTGCGGCGGAGCCTTCAGATCATTCGATTGGGCACTTCAGGCGCCTTACAGGAAGATCTGGGGATCGACCGCTTGTTGGTGAGCACAGCCGCCTGCTCCATGGACAGTTTGCATCACTTCTACCCGCAGGCTGCAACGGATGGCCTGAACGTTGCGCTGCAGGAGTTCACCAACCGCTACCGGTTTCCAAAACTGCTCCCTTTTTACCCCGACAAAACAGTCAGCCAACGGCTCATCTCCTCGGGCATGGAACAAGGCATCACTTATACAGCATGTGGCTTCTATGGACCCCAGGGGCGAAAGATCTGGGAGGGCGCAACACAAGACCAGATGCTCGACCGACTCAGCGCTTTCCGTTCCGGTGAAGACCGCATCACCAATGTGGAAATGGAAACGGCCGCCTTGTTTCACCTCGGATCCGTCTTCGGCCACAGAATGGCCTCTGTATCCGCTCTATTGGCCAACCGCGCCAGCGGACAAACCTCTGCAGATCCGGAAAAAACGGTGAAACGACTGATCGATCAGAGCCTGGACGTGCTGTTCTAGCGGGCCATGCTCACCGCACGCGTCTCGCGTATCACGGTGATCTTCACCTGTCCTGGATAGGTCATTTCATTCTGGATGCGTTGGGAAATATCATGGGCCAGGCTGCCGGCCTCCGCATCATTCACCTTCTCGCTCTCCACCATGACCCGCAACTCGCGACCCGCCTGAATGGCAAAGGCCTTGGACACTCCCTTATAGCTCAGGGCGAGGTTCTCCAGGTCTTTCAATCGCTGGATATAGGAGTCTACCACTTGCCTGCGCGCACCAGGACGTGCCCCGCTGATCGCATCGCAGACCTGAATGATGGGCGACAAAAGACTGGTCATCTCGATCTCATCGTGGTGCGCACCAATGGCGTTACACACCTCGGGTTTCTCTCCGTATTTCTCCGCCAATTGCATCCCCAGAATGGCATGCGGAAGTTCCGACTCTTCCTGCGGCACTTTCCCTATGTCGTGAAGCAGACCAGCGCGCTTGGCCAGTTTTGGATTCAGCCCCAACTCTGAAGACATGGTGGCACTGAGGTTGGCCACCTCCCTGCTGTGCTGCAATAGATTCTGACCGTAGGATGAACGGTACTTCATGCGACCGACCATTTTGACCAGTTCGGGGTGAAGCCCGTGAATGCCCAGATCGATGATGGTCTTCTTGCCCAATTCATTGATCTCCTCCTGAATGTTCTTCTCCACCTTTCGCACCACTTCTTCGACTCGCGCCGGATGAATGCGGCCATCGGTGACCAAACGGTGAAGAGACAGGCGGGCGATCTCCCTGCGAACCGGATCGAAACAAGAGAGCAGAATCGCCTCAGGCGTATCATCCACAACGATCTCTACGCCCGTTGCGGCCTCAATGGCTCGGATGTTCCTTCCCTCCCGGCCGATGATCCGGCCTTTCATTTCGTCGCTGTCGATGTTGAATACGGAAACTGAATTTTCGATAGCTCGCTCCGTAGCTACCCGTTGGATGCTCTGAATGACGATCTTTTTCGCTTCGGCCGAGGCCGACAACTTGGCCTCCTCCATTGAGTTCTGGATGAAGGCAGCTGCTTCGGTACGCGCTTCATCGCGCAAGGCGGTCACCATCTGTTGCTTGGCTTCTTCCGCAGAAAGGCCAGAGATCTTTTCGAGCTGTTCAACCTGCGAACGGTGGCTTTTCTCGATCTCCTCCAAACGGCTATCGACAGCGGTCATCTGTCGTTCGAGACGCTCTTTGAGGCGCTGAAGGTCCTTGTCCTTTCGCTTCTGCTCCTCGAGCTGTTTGTTCACTTTGGACTCCTTGTCCTTGATGCGCTTTTCCGCATCGCCCATTTTTCGCTCCCGGGACTGAATGGTCTTCTCGTGCTCGGACTTGAGCTCAATGAACTTTTCCTTGGCCTGTAGGATCTTTTCTTTCTTGAGAGCCTCTGCTTCTTTCTTGGCGTCGGCCATCAATCCGCCAACTTGTTTCTTTTCCCTTTGACGCGCGATGAGCGTGGCAGTTATGAATCCTGCAAGCAACGACCCAATGGCAGCAATGATGATGGTGTATGACATATCTGTTTCTGAATTAAAAAAACCCGCACAGACCACAGAGTTTGCGTAAACTCCAATTAGACAGGATCGGAATCCACCGCTGAGTTTCAGTCTTCCCTCTCAGTAAAAAGCCGAGCTTTTCCAAAAGGGCATGACATCTCCACAACGAGCTGGACTCCTATTTAGGTTAACTGTTGAGTTTACCAAAGCAGGTAGGCCTATGCGGGAAATCGCTATAAAAGAACGCTTCAACTCACTTGAAAGCACCCAGCTTTCCAATGAGTTTATCCAATTCCTGAACGACGGTCTCTTCGTCCAGGGACGATGTAGACTGCTGACGCTCAAGGGACGAGGCAAGCTGAATGGCCGTCATGGCCAGCAGATCCTGTGTATCGGATACGGCATAGGCCTTCTCCAGTTCTTCCATCATCTGCGTGATGCGCTTGCTCGCATTTCTAAGGCTTGCTTCTTCTTCGAGTCGTACGTTGAGGGGATAGGTCCTGTTGGCGACCTTCAACTTCATCCTCATGGTTCTCTCCTCCGACATCTCAACTCGATCAATCCTGAAGCAAGGCCAGGCATTTATCAATTTCCCGCAGCATTCCAGTTACTTCGGCCCGCGCTTCCTTCCTTCGAACATCATCTCCGGAAAGGGCACTGGCCACCTTCATGCTGTCGATCTCCTGTTCCAAGACTGCGATTCGATCGCGGGCATCCCTTATGGATGCCGCATCCTTTGATCGTTGCGCCTTCAGCTCCTGGTTCTCATTTTTCAGCGACTGAAGCAGGCCCAGGATCCGGTCGACCTCTTCGGTCAACACCTCGGATCTTTGGCTAAACTTCTGCATCTTTTTCTGAACAGAGGATCTTTTTCAAATGTACGGAATGCAAGGTGAAGTTGATTCCACTGCCTGAGGTCACGGACTGGTCTGCCCCTCCTTTTCAATAGGGCTGAACTGGAGAGAAAGAGAGTTCACGCAATAGCGTTCTCCAGTAGACGTGGGCCCGTCGTTGAACACATGACCCAGGTGTCCGCCGCAGTTGGCACAGAGGATCTCGGTGCGCATCATCCCATGCGACTTGTCCAGTTTGCGTTCGACCTTACCGCCCTCGATCTCGCGATCGAAACTGGGCCAGCCGCAGTGCGACTGGAATTTCATATCCGAGGTGAAGAGTTCCGACCCGCATCCGGCACAGCTGTAGGTGCCCTCAGCGGTGTGCAGATAGTACTGCCCTGTGCCTGGACGCTCGGTGCCCTTCTCGCGGAGAATGTAGTACTGCTCATCGCTCAGACTGTCTTGCCATTGAGCTGGGGTCAAACGGACAGGGTAAGTCTTCTTTTCCATGGAGTTTGATTCGTTTTGGGCATCCTGTGCGTTGCACGAAGCCATTAGGCCAAGCGAAACGCCAAGGATCTGGGCAAAATATCTCATGCTTTCTTAACCCTGGCCGCCCCACTTCGGTTCGCAAAAAAATCCAAACAGAGTTGGATGACTCCAGGATCGCGCAGTAGTTTCCTATGACCAAGGCCCTCTGTGGTGACCAATCTGCCATTTTTCCATGCGCGCTCCATCTCCAGCGCATGAGCGAGCGGGACTTCATCATCCTGGGCATCGTGAATGAGCAGCCCATCGACATCCGGATAAAGCCCTGCGATGCGGACCGGATCGAAGAGATCTTCCGCCACCTGATAATCCGCGCTGAGTTTGCCCATGAGGATCTCAGCCACAGCGGGCCGTGCATTCAAAACCGCGGCAAAATCCTTAAGCACACCCGAAAGGGAGGATGGACTGCCTATTTCCACAAGCCGTTTGATGGCCGCTCCTTCCCGTATCGCATTCCACAAGGCCATTCCGCCGATGGAATGACCAATGGCTCCGTCAAAGGGCCCGAACTTCCTTTCCATCCAGTGGATCCCCTCTATGAACGACAACATATCGATCCGCGGCAGCCATTCATCTCCATGGCCAGGCGCATCAAAGGTGTAGACTTCAAAACCCGCCTCCACAAAAGCACCCATCATTTTCGTGAACTGACTTCCTCTCCCGCTCCACCCATGCATGAATAGGATCTTGGGTCCTGAACTGCCCTTTTTGAACCAGTGGATACGGCCCGATGAAAGTTGACCCTTGCCGCTTTCGGAAGTTGAGCGGAATTCTTTTTCCCGTTCCGGTATGGGAAATTTCACAGGACGAAAAAAAAGTGGTTCAGCCACACGGGCGGCCAGGGAAGGAGTGATGTACGAGAGGATCTTGAAAAAGATCCGGACAGCGAAGGGCAACTTCATTCTTGGTACATCTACAAACAGCTGATCGGAATTCTTGGTGCCCAGGACAGGACTTGAACCTGCACGACTATAAAGTCACCACCCCCTCAAGATGGCGTGTCTACCAATTTCACCACCTGGGCTCAGAAACGCCTCCCTTGAAGAGAGGCTTTTGCGATTTGGAAAAGGAAGATCTAGGCGAACACCTGCTGCACTGCTCTTCCCTTTCACTCTTCAAGAACGCCTGCCGCTTGGGCTTTTTGTGATCCGGCTGGGGCTCGAACCCAGGACCCCAACATTAAAAGTGTCGTGCTCTACCAACTGAGCTACCGGATCGGTTTTAGGGCTGCAAATATACGCTCATTTAGCCTTCGCTGTACGGATTTAGAATTAAATTGACGGCCATGGGAAACAAGCTGATCCTCGTCGGATATATGGGCGCTGGGAAGTCTTCTGTCGGGAAGAAACTCGCAAAGGCAATGAAGCTGAAATTCATCGACCTCGACGAGGCGATCCAAAGCGCCTCGGGAAAGAGCCCGGCTGAATGGATCGAGCAGCATGGAGAACTCGCCTTTCGCAAAGAAGAACGCACTGTATTGTTGGACGTTCTAAATACAGGATCCTTTGTTTTGGCCACGGGTGGAGGAACGCCCTGCTATTACGACAATATGGAACTGATGCGTACTCACGGTCTGTGCATCTACCTCGATGCCACTCCGGGCTTCCTTCAAAGCCGCCTGCTTCAGTCCAAACAAAACAGACCACTGATCGCCCATATTCAAGAGGAAGACCTCGCTGAATTCATCGGGAAGCACCTCTTCGAACGCCGTGCTTTTTATCAAAAGGCCCAGCTGATCATTTCAGCCGCGTCCGTGTCGATCGACGAACTAGTAGACAGATTAGATTCCTTCAGACCCTAAGATAGGTAGACCGACCAGGCCTTGCCGTCCCACTGCACATCGATATGCTCCTGCAGCGTCGTTGCCAGGGAAAGCCCCTGTATATCTGCCCGAACCGGGTAGCGATGGTGTTCCCTGTCGACCAGAACGGCCATGCTGATGCCGCGGGTGGGTTGCTGAAGAAAGGGGGTGAGCGCATGCGCCAGGGTGACGCCGGTATTGGTCACATCATCCACAAGGACCACCCACTTGTTGGCCACCATATCCAATGGCTGACTCAGAGTGAATGGATCGCCCGCCATTTCGGGCCTGCCCAATTCGATGCGCGTCAGCGAGCAGGCTGTTGTACCCGAGCGTTCGATCCGATCGGCCAGCTGCTCGGCCAGCACATGGCCCATGCCCTGGATACCAGCCACGACCAGATCGCATGGGTCGCCAGCCAATTCCAGGATCTCCCAAGCCATCCGCTGGAGCCTGAGGTTCACCTGATGATCGTCGAGGATCAGTGATCGTTCCTGCATGAAGCGAAATTAAGGCTTTGACCCATCCAAGCGATCAAGACAAAGGACATTCTCCACGTGGGCGGTCTGAGGGAACATGTCCACCGCCCGGCTTTTGCTGACCTGATAGGCCTCCTTCAACAAGGCGACATCGCGCGCCTGAGTAGCTGAATTACAGCTGATGTAAACGATCCTCTTCGGTGCTGCGCTGAGCAGCTGAGCGACCACATCGGGATGCATTCCCTCCCGGGGCGGATCGGTCATCACCACATCGGGAATGCCTTCGCGCACAAAGAATTCCTCATTGAGCACCTTGCGCATATCTCCAGCGAAGAAATGGGTATTCTCGATCCCATTCAAGGCTGCATTCTTCTGCGCATCCTGGACGGCCTCCTCTACCCCTTCTACACCGATGACCTTTGCTGCGCGCTGCGCCATATACAGGGCGATGGTTCCCGTTCCGCTGTACAGATCGTATACGATCGACCCCTCTTCGATACCCGACATATCCAAAGCGATCCGATAAAGCTCGGAAGCCTGTTCAGGATTGGTCTGATAAAAGGATTTCGGTCCGATGCGAAACTGCATGTCCGGTCCCCCATTCCAACCTTTCATCCTCTCGATGATCGCCTCCTGCCCACTGACCAGTTCCATATCCAGATCATACCAGGCGTCATTCGTCTTTTCATTCACAGCGAACCAAAGCGATGATATCTCGGGAAATGACTCCAGCAGTCGGTCGGAAAGGATCTTTCGTGCCGCCTCCTCCCGGTATCCCGTCTGGACCATGACCATGAAATCGCCTTCCCGATTGTTTCGGATCATCAGGTTGCGCAACCAACCTGTTCGTTCTCTGGGGTGATAGAAACTCCAATTGTGTTCTCTGGCCCACTTCCCCACCTGATTGCGTATGGCATTGGAAGGATCGGGTTGCAGCAAACAATTCTCTACCTCGAAGATGCGGTCCCACCGACCGGGAATGTGGAATCCCAGAGCGCGGCGATCGGCTATATCCCTGCCAGAGTCGATCTCTTCTGCCGACAGCCAGCGTTCAGATGTAAAGCTGAATTCCATTTTGTTCCGATAGCCGAACGGCATGGGAGCAGGCAGTATGCCCGACCGCCCGAGCGGTTCTACTCCGCCGATGCGCCTGAGGTTTTGAACCACTTCGTCGTCTTTCCACCGCAGTTGATCCTCGTAGACCATGTTCTGCCAGACGCAGCCACCGCAAAGCTCGAAATGCACACAGGCCGGATCCGTCCTCGAGGGAGAGGGTTCAATCAACCGATCGACTTCGCCCATCAGATGACTTTTCTTTTTCTTGACCACGCGCACATCGGCCAGGTCACCGGGCACGGCTCCCTTGACCATGACGGCCTTCCCTTCTTCTGTTCTTCCAATCGCAACTCCCTTGGCCCCTGCGCTGTGTAAGGCAATGCCGGGAAGGATCAGACGCTTGTGTTTTGGCATGACCCAAAGATACTTAGGTGTAGGGTCGGCTCATTACCTTTGATCCGCCCAATAATAAAGGCCCAAATGAACATTTCCTACAGCTGGCTGAAGAGGTATCTGAAATTCGACCTGAATGCGGTCGAAACGGGCGAACTGCTGACCGAGATCGGTCTGGAAACAGAGAAGATCCATACGATCGGCGGCCTCCCAGGTGGCCTTGAGGGAGTGGTCGTCGGTAAAGTGCTGAGTTGCACGCCCCATCCCAATGCCGATCGCCTGAAACTGACCCAGGTAGATGTTGGGAAGGAATCAGCCCTTTCTATTGTCTGCGGAGCACCCAATGTTGCAGCGGATCAGACCGTATTGGTTGCGACCGTCGGATGCACGCTGTATCCGAATAATGGAGATCCGTTCAAGATCAAGAAAAGCAAGATCCGAGGAGAGGTTTCTGAGGGAATGATCTGTGCAGAGGATGAAATGGGGATCGGAGACAGCCATGAGGGCATCTGCGTGCTCGAGGACCATCATGCAGCGGGAACACCCGCGGCTGCACTCTTTTCAGGCGATCAGGACCATTGCCTGGAGATCGGCCTGACACCCAACCGGGCAGATGCGATGGGGCACTATGGCGTGGCCCGGGACCTGCATGCCGCCCTTCAGTACAGAGGAAAAAACTCCGCTCTGCAATTGCCTTCGGTGGAAGGATTTTCGGAGAAGCCCGCGGAACTGCCCATCGAACTGACCATTGAAGACCCAGAGGGTTGTCCGCACTACTGCGGTTTGCTGATCAGCGGATTGGAGGTGAAAGAATCTCCTGAATGGCTGAAAAAAGCCTTGGAATCGATTCAGATCAAACCGATCAACAATGTGGTGGATGTGACCAATTTCGTGCTTCACGAAACAGGGCATCCGCTCCACGCTTTTGATTATGAGCGCATCAAGGGGCACAAAGTCGTTGTCCGTGCTGCCCGAGAGGGTGAAAAGCTGACCACCCTGGACGAAAAGGAGCGCAGCCTGCATCCGGATGATCTGCTTATCTGCAACGAGGAAGAGGCCATGTGCATTGGCGGGGTCTTCGGCGGACAGGACAGCGGCGTTCGTCCAAGTACGACCACCATCTTCCTGGAATCGGCCTATTTCGATCCGGTGCGCATCCGAAAAACAGCCAAGAGACAGGGCCTGAACACCGATGCATCGTATCGCTACGAACGTGGGATCGATCCCAATATCAGCGGCTATGCACTCAAACGTGCGGCTCTGCTGCTCGGGGAAGTTGCTGGTGGAAAGGTGGCCTCCAAGGTGATCGACAGTGGGCAGCAGCACTTCCCAGACTTCGAGGTCCGCATTCAGCCCGAACGGATCCAGAAACTGGCCGGCCACCAGATCCCGTCAGAGGACATGAAAAGGATCCTGCAGCTTCTCGAGATACAGATCGAGGAGGAAACGCCCGAAAGCTGGAAACTTCAGGTCCCTCCCTACCGGGTGGATGTGCGCGAAGAAGCGGACATCGTGGAGGAAGTTCTGCGCATCTACGGACTGGACCGCATCCCGATCCCAGAACAGGTGCTGCTTCGGGCAGACACAGACCCCTTTCAGCCCGCCCATGAACTGAAGAACAAGGTGGCTGATGCTCTGGTCGCTTTTGGCTTTCAGGAGACCCTGCACAACTCCCTTCACAAGAGCACACATTATGCGGAGGATCAACGCGTAGGCCTTTTGAACCCTTTGAGCAGCGACCTGGACGTGCTTAGGAACGACCCGCTTCCTGCGGGACTGGAAACGATCTCCAGAAACCAGAGTCATCGGGTGACCGACCTGAAGCTCTTTGAATTTGGAAAGACCTATCACAGAAAGGACGAGCGGTACTGGGAAAACAGCTTCGTGGCTTTTTGGGTCTGTGGCAACGACCAACCTGAAAACTGGAACCGAGCGACCCAGTCGGCCGATCTCTTCACCCTGAAAGAAGGCATCCATCGTTGCGCAGCGACTTTAGGCCTTGAGCTGAAGGAAAAACAGAAAGACAACAGGCTTGTGTTCTCCGTCGGCAAACAAAAGGTGGGCTATGCAGAGTGCATCAGCAAGGTGAAGAAGAAAGCCTTTGGACTGGAAGGCAAAGTCTACTTCGCTGCACTCGACTGGGAGCGACTGAGCACCCTGGCACTGGATGCGCCAAAATCGCTGAAAGACCTGCCGAAATTTCCTGGGACACGAAGAGATATTGCCCTTTTGGTGGATCGTTCCACTTCATTTTCCGAACTGCAACAGCTTATTGCATCAATGCCCAAAAGCCCTATTCAGAGCGTTGGCCTCTTTGATGTGTATGAAGGCAAAGGACTGCCTGAAGGAAAGATCTCCTATGCCCTGAATCTCTGGCTGCAAAGTGAAGAGAAAACCCTTACCGATCAGGAGATCGAATCGTGGATCGAAAAGGTGATCCAGCTCGTGAAAAAACAGCTCGGAGCCGAATTGAGGCAATGAGCCACCCGCCTTATCTTCACCCTATTAGAACAACAAAAAACCAAACCCCATGAAGGAAGTGGTCATCGTGTCTGCCGTACGCACCCCCATCGGCAGTTTCCTTGGAAGTCTCTCCGGTATCTCAGCTCCTAAACTTGGCGCCACAGCCATTCGAGGAGCGCTTGAAAAAGCGGGCATCAGCCCTGAACTCATCGAGGAGGTGTATATGGGTCATGTGCTGCAGGCCGGAACAGGACAGGCACCTGCGCGTCAGGCGGCCATGGGTGCGGGGATCGGAGAAGATGTCCCCTGCACGACGATCAACAAGGTCTGCGCAAGTGGAATGAAAGCTGTGAGCATGGCGGCCCAGGCGATCCGTTCCGGCGATGTGGATGTGGTGATCGCAGGAGGAATGGAAAACATGAGTCAGGTTCCGCACTATGTGAGTGCCCGAAACGGACAGAAACTTGGCGATGTGAAGATGAGGGACGGAATGGTACTGGACGGTTTAACAGACGTCTACAACCAGACCCACATGGGCAATTGCTCAGAGCTTTGTGCCAAAGAACACAACTTCAGCAGGGAAGAACAGGATGCCTTTGCCATCGAATCATACAAGCGCAGCGCAGCAGCCTGGGAGAACGGAAAGTTCGCCGATGAGGTGGTTCCGGTGGAGATCCCGCAACGAAAAGGTGATCCGGTCGTCTTCGATCACGATGAAGAATACAGCAATGTGCGTTTTGACAAGATCCCTGCCTTGCGCCCTGTATTTCAAAAAGATGGGACCATCACCGCAGCCAATGCATCCACACTGAACGACGGAGCAGCGGCACTGATCCTGATGAGCCGAGAAAAAGCGGAAGCGCTGGAACTTGAGGTTCTGGCTTCCGTTCGTTCCTATGCAGATGCCGCACAGGCGCCTGAGTGGTTCACCACTGCACCGGCCAAGGCGCTGCCCATAGCCGTCCAAAAGGCCGGGCTGTCGATGGAGGATATCGAATACTTTGAGTTGAATGAAGCCTTCTCGGTTGTGGGACTGGCGAACATCAAACTGCTGGGCATCGATGGCGCGCGGACCAATATCAATGGCGGCGCTGTTTCCCTTGGGCATCCTCTGGGCTGCTCTGGAGCCCGCATACTGGTGAGTTTGATCCATGTACTCCGTCAACAGAATGCGCGTCTGGGAGCCGCAGGGATCTGCAACGGAGGCGGTGGCGCAAGTGCCATGGTTCTGGAGCGAAACTGATCTGAATGGCCTTCGGGATCGTTTCACTCTCTGTCGTACCTGTCCGGGCCGAACCTTCGGACGCCTCTGAAATGGTCAGCCAGCTCTTGTTCGGCGAATCGTTCGAGATCTTGCAGCAGCGGGAGAAATGGATACAGATCCGCAGTGCACACGACGGTTACCAGGGCTGGCTGTGCTCGAAGCAGTGGATGTCCGTTGATGAATCCGTCTTTCAGAATGCATCCAAAAAGAGCCGTATTTGCTCAGATCTCGTGGAGGTGCTGCAATTCGAAGATCCTGAGGAGCAATCCTTGATCTGCTTTGGCGCCCTCTTGCCCGGGTTCGATACCGATACGGGAAAAGGCCGGATCGGAGGCCGAAGCTATGGGTATTCAGGAGCTGTCCGATCATCCTCTGACCAGCGGGAACAGATCATATCTGCGGCATTCACCTACCTGAATGCCCCCTACCTCTGGGGCGGCCGATCACCCTTTGGTATCGATTGCTCCGGTCTGACCCAAATGGCCTACCGCTTTGGAGGCGTGAATCTCCCACGGGATGCTAAAGATCAGGCCGAGCTCGGTCAGGCACTGAGTTTCATCGAAGAATCCGTGGCGGGCGACCTTGCCTTCTTTGCAAACGAAGAAGGCCGCATCATCCATGTGGGCATCCTGCTGGAGAACGATCGCATCCTGCACGCCAGCGGAAAGGTGCGCATCGATTCCATCGATCAAACCGGCATCTACAACAAGGGGGAAAACAAACACACCCACGACCTACGGGTGATCAAGCGCATCCTTTGAAGCCATTTTTTCTTTACGGATCGCATTCTCAGCATCTTTCATCTGACCCAGCCAAGAGGCAGTGAGTAGCGAGCTCATACACAGCGCCCAGAATCCGGTGGTGCGGCTATATGCAGAGCTGCATGAGCGCAAGCGAAGCCGGCAGCGGGAGGGACTTTTCGCCGTGGAAGGCATACAGGAGATCCGCTATGCATTGATGGGCGGTTATTTGCCCAAACACCTGCTGCTTCGCGGAGACCGTTCGATTGAAGAATTCTTTCCCGAATTCCCTTCCAGTGGCGAAATCCGGAGACTGAAAGAGGAACTGTTCGATTCACTGGCCGTTCGGGGATCTGCAAGTCCGGCACTGGCCATCATGGTCAACAAATCAAAGCCTGCCCTGTCCGAAGGAGTCTATGACAAGGTTCTGGTTCTCGAGCAGATCGAAAAACCCGGAAATCTGGGGGCACTGTTCCGCACAGCATTGGCCACTGGATGCGACCTTGTACTCACCGTAGGCTCATCTACGGATTTCTACAACCCAAATTGCATCAGAAGTTCGGTTGGCACCGTCTTTCGCGTGCCACATGCGCATCTGGAGACCGAGCAGGCCAAGGATCTCCTGAGGGCACAGGAACTGGCGATCTGGACCAGTCGACTGGATGGAAGCAATTCCTTGTTCGAGACCAAACTCACGGAACGTGCAGCCTTTGTATTTGGATCAGAGCATTCCGGCTTGAGTGCTGCCTGGGAAGATGCGGGAATGAATGCACTAAAGATCCCCATGGCAAATGAAATGGATTCCTTGAATCTATCCGCCTCCGCAGCTGTCGTTCTTTACGAACACCTCAGACAGCGATCCAAATAACCATCTTAAGGGCCATTCAACGATCACGGATGTTCAGACGCTCCATGATCTCTGGATTGATGAAGAGATAAGATACCACACGAAGCTGCCGTGGATCGAACATGCGTATTCCGTCCATTTCCATGGGCACATGCATGTCCCTTTCCAAAAAACGCAAACTGAATCGCTCTTTTTC
>RFXV01000001.1 GCA_009921445.1 Flavobacteriia bacterium | reverse complement strand
AAAAGCCGATAGTTCTGTACGGCTCCTTCTGGAGCATCAATGACGATCTTTTCATTGAATGGATTGGGGAAGACTTTTATCTCTTTCATAATGCTCACTCCCGCGCTGGTGCTGTTGCAAGCAAAGGCTCCGCTCAGATCGAACCGGGACACAAAGCGCCAGATCTCCTCATCCGAATGGATGTCCATATTCCCAAAACTACCAGGCCAGTCGTGCCCTCCTCCATTGACCTTGAAATGCTGAACGTAGATGCAATTGTTGCCATCGGACCAGGTCTTGAGTTCGACCGTACTTCCGTCCGAGGGATCGGTGTCGGGAAGAGCGATCGATTGTTGAACCGAGCTGTTATTGAGCTGCGCCCACAATTGATGTACATCATCCGCCGAAACGTAATACTGGATTCCTCCAAAACTCATCCCGTTGTAATCGGAAATGGCATCGGCCGTGCCAAGGATGGTCAAAATGCCTGTTGGATGAACCGCATTGCATTGGTTGTACTGAGCGGTCTGCATGGTTCGCGCCACGACCCCAACAGCAGCGATGCGCTCATTCAGCCGGCAGGCCAACTCATAGGTGAATTCCCCTCCCAGCGAATAACCACAGGCGTAGATGCGGTTGGTGTCAATGCGCCATTGGTTTTTGAGTGAATCGATCAGTGCATCGATGAAGAGCACATCATCTACTTGTGTGGGATCCTTGTGCAGCCAGTTGGTAGACCCGCCGTCGTTCGGATCGGGAAGTGCCTGAGGATAGACGGCAATGAACCTAGCGGTATCGGCGATGGAACGCAAATCGGAGATGGCAACTTGTGAGGCCATATCTCCTCCGCCTCCGTGGAAATTGAAGAGCAATGGAAGCGGCGGTGATGCCGGAGTATACCCCGAGGGGATATAGATGAGATAATTTCTGGTTTGACCATCAAATGAGATGGATGCACTTTGATAATTCTGTGCCTGAGCGTTCTGATACAGGGAGACGATCATGCTCGATAAAAAGAGGGATCGCAGGAGGAATGTATTCATGATGGCCAAGTGTTCTCTTGTTTATTGATATAAAAACCTCACGCATTTGTAAGGTACGACCCTAAAACACAAGTTTCAGCGCTGCAGTTCAATCGATGATGCGCCCAGCGCTGACCCAATAGGCCTGATCAGCGATCTGTTCGAACTGCAGTTTTTGAATTTCCGCTCCTGAGTATCCCGAGGCATTTTGAAGCTTTTGGCTCTGCTCGTCCTCGTCCTGGATCGCGAGGTCAAGGTAGCCGCAAAATGAATCGCCCTCGACGCGTAGCAAGACATGATCCTTGGGTGTCCTGCGGAGGAAGTAGAAATGCGCACTTTCACCATATGCCTCAAGATGGGCGAGGAGGACATTTTGATAGATGGGGCTGCCGATCTCTCCTTTTAGAAGAATCTCGTCGGAATTGCCCTGTCTGCATTGCTTTTCAGAGGCTGCGGACGTGCACCCGGACATCCAGACACAGCCGATCAGCAGCCTGATCAATCCTGTTCGAGCACCCATTGACTGCCAGCGATCAAGGGTTCGGCCACTTTGAATTTCAGTTTTTTCTGTTCGCCTGTCGCCACATTGCGGATCACAACGAGGTCGTTCCTCCCCAGCTTCTTCTCTTTGACCACTGTCTTGGGCCTTGAAGGGCGTCTACCCGGACTGCTTTCGGCAGATCCCGGTCCTGAGGTGGACAACTGCTCCTGCTTTTTAGGTGTCGCGGGCGCTTGCCGAACATTTTGTTGCCCGTTCATAGGGATGCTCCCTTTGAACAGGAAGGAAAGTACTTCCTGGCTCAAATGGGCCATCATATTCTTGAAGAGTTCAAAAGACTCGAATTTGTAGATCAAAAGAGGGTCTTTCTGCTCGTGTACGGCTCCTTGTACATACTGCTTGAGGTCGTCCAAGCGGCGCAAATGATTCTTCCACTCTTCGTCGATCAGGGTCAGGGTGATGCCTTTTTCAAAGTCGCGGACCACACTTTTCCCACTGCTCTCATAGGCTTTCTCCAGCGCACTGGCCACCTGCAGCGCCTTGGCTCCATCGGTAAAAGGCACCAGGATATTCTCGTACTGCCCTTTTTGGGTTTCGTAGACATTCTTGACCACTGGAAAGGCCTCCATCGCGATCCGGTCCATCCGACGCTGGTAATGCGCCATGGCCTCATTGAATATCCGATCTGTCAGGTCCTGAGAAGAAAGCTGGAGCGCATCATCCCTTGAGATCTCCATCTCCATGGCAAAGACCCGGAACAGGGAAAATTTGAAGGCCTCGAAGTCTTTGCCCTCCAGGAATTCACCCGAGATCTGTTCGGCAGTATCGAACACCATATTGGCGATGTCCGAGGATAATTTGTCTCCAAACAATGCGTTGTGCCGACGCTTGTAGATCACCTCGCGCTGACTGTTCATCACATCGTCGTATTCCAGCAGCCTTTTTCTGATGCCGAAGTTGTTTTCCTCTACTTTTTTCTGAGCCCTTTCGATGCTTTTGGACACCATGCTGTGCTGGATGACCTCTCCCTCCTGCAGCCCCATCCGGTCCATTAGTCCAGCAATGCGTTCTGATCCAAAAAGGCGCATCAGGTTGTCTTCCAGTGAAACGAAGAATTGTGAGCTGCCCGGGTCTCCCTGACGTCCGGAGCGCCCTCGGAGCTGTCTGTCCACCCTTCGTGAGTCGTGTCTTTCTGTGCCTATGATGGCCAGGCCACCCGCATCTTTGGCTTCTTTACTGAGTTTGATATCGGTTCCCCGACCGGCCATATTGGTGGCGATCGTTACCGTCCCGGGTCGTCCAGCTTCGGCTACGATCTCTGCCTCTTTTTGGTGCAGTTTGGCATTGAGCACATTGTGGTGGATCTTCCGCAGCTTCAGCGACCGGCTCAGCAGTTCCGAGATCTCGACATTGGTCGTTCCCACCAATACCGGTCGACCCTCTTCGGTCAGACGGACGATCTCATCGATCACGGCGTTGAACTTCTCCCTTTTGGTCTTGTAGACCAGGTCTTCACGGTCGTCCCGTACGATGGGCCGATTCGTTGGGATCACCACCACATCGAGCTTGTAGATGTCCCAGAACTCACCTGCTTCTGTCTCCGCCGTACCTGTCATGCCCGACAGCTTGTTGTACATGCGGAAATAATTCTGAAGCGTAATGGTGGCGTAGGTCTGCGTTGCGGCTTCGATCTTCACATTTTCCTTGGCCTCTATGGCTTGGTGGAGCCCGTCGGAGTAGCGACGACCTTCCATGATCCGTCCGGTCTGCTCATCGACGATCTTGACCTTGTTGTCCATCACCACATATTCAACATCTTTCTCAAAGACCGTATAGGCCTTCAGGAGTTGATTCATGGTGTGGATGCGCTCACTTTTGAGTTCAAAATCGCGGAGGAGTTCCTCTTTTTTCTTGGCGGTCTTTTGTGTGTCGAGTCCGAGTTCCTCAATGCCTGCCATTTCTGTGGACAGGTCGGGGAGAATAAAGAAATCTTCTTCGGTATCTCCTGAGAGCAGACGGATGCCCTTTTCAGTGAGCTCTACCGCATTGTGCTTTTCATCTATGACAAAATGCAGCTCGGCATCGACCTTATGCATTTCTTTAGACTGGTCCTGCATGTAGAGGTTCTCCGTCTTCTGCAGGAGGGTCTTCATCCCCTCGCTCGACAAGAATTTGATCAGGGCCTTGTTCTTGGGCAAACCCCGATGTGCCCGGAGCAATTTAAAGCCGCCCTCCTTGTCATCTCCGGATTCAATGAGTTTTTTGGCTTCGTTCAACTCGTTCTGAACCTGTGTCTTCTGCGCGTTGAACAGTTTGATCACATGGCCCTTGAGCGCATCGAATTGTTGCTTGTCGCCCTGTGGCGTGGGGCCTGAAATGATCAACGGCGTTCGTGCATCATCCACCAGGACTGAGTCCACCTCATCCACAATGGCGTAATGGTGTTTGCGCTGTACGAGATCCGCTGGAGAACGCGCCATGTTGTCCCGCAGGTAGTCGAATCCGAATTCGTTGTTGGTGCCGTAGGTGATGTCTGCCAGGTAGGCTTTCCTGCGCTCCTCGCTGTTGGGCTTGTGTCGGTCGATGCAATCCACCCTGAGTCCGTGGAATTGGAACAGAGGTCCCATCCACTCCGAGTCGCGTCGCGCCAGGTAATCGTTGACCGTGACCACATGCACTCCTTTTCCCGAGAGGGCGTTCAGAAAAACAGGCAGCGTGGCAACAAGGGTCTTTCCCTCACCGGTGGCCATCTCGGCGATCTTTCCTTGGTGAAGGACTGTTCCGCCGATGAGCTGAACGTCGTAGTGGACCATATCCCACGAGATGGGATTACCTGCCGCGCTCCAGCTGCTTTTCCAGATGGCTTTTCCCCCTTTGATCTCGAGGAAGTCTTTGCCCTCCAAAGCGGCATCGATCTCGGATGCATTCACCTCCAGCTGCCCGTTCTCGGCCCATCTTCTCGCCGTCTCCTTCACAACGGCGAAGGCCTCAGGCCGTATCAACTCGAGTTCTTTTTCGCTGCGTTCGTAGATGCTTTTGTCCAGCGATTCGATCTGAGCGTACAGACCTTCTCGTACCTCGAGGGATTCTTCCGTTTTGAGCTGGGTCTGTATTTCGTTCAGGCGGTCTTGGTCCTCTTTATTGATCGTGCGAAGACGATCCCGGAATGAGGCTGTCTTTTTCCGAAGTCCTTCGTCATCGAGTCCCTGGATCTCAGGGTACACCTGCTTCACCTGTTCCACAAATGGCTGTAGAGCCTTCAGATCCCGGTCCGTTTTGGTGCCGAGTACTTTGCCGATCAACTTGGTGAGCATGTTCTGTTGGTGTAAAGGAGGTCAAAAATACAAGCGCCCGAATGAATCCGTCCGTTCCATCGATTTGGCAAAAGTTAAAGATGTGCCAAGGTAGGCGGCTTTAGAACGCGCACAGATGGACATGATCAATTGAACTACTTTTAAATACTGTGAATCGTATTCTTGTTCTGATCTGTCTGTTTTGTGTGCTCGAGCTATCCGCACAAAAAGCCAAGGTGGTCATTCTGATGGCTGAGGATTGCCCTGTGAGCCTGAGCCAAAGTGTCGAGTTGAATGCGTTAGAGAACGAGTTCGCAGACCGGATCGATTTCAACTATTTGTTTCCGATCAGCGCCGACTATGAGGCGGTGACAGCCTTTATGGATCGAGCAGGTCTCCACGGAACCTGGTCGATCGAGGGAGCCTTTGAGCGGGCGAAGGAGTTGAAAGCGACCACCATGCCCGAGGCGCTCCTGTTCAGTCGTTCAGGGCAACTCACTTACCAGGGCCGGATCGACAACAGCTTTTCCAAGATCGGACAGCGCAACCGTGGCGAACGGATAAGAGATCTGCAGTTGGCCATGCAAAGAACACTCGACGATCCAGGAACGTTTCTACTTCGAACCCAAGCCGTTGGCTGTTTACTTCCTTTGCAAAAGATTGAAGAATCAAATAAATGAATAGACTATCCATTGTGCTGTGCCTCACAGCTTCGACTTTTCTCGCCGCACAGAACGTGAATTTCAGTGAAGATGTGGCTTCCATCATCTACGGCAACTGCAGCAGTTGCCACCGGCCGAATGAGATCGGCCCCTTCCCACTGACCAATTACGCAGAAGTGGCCAACCGGTCCATGAGCATCAAATATGTGGTAGAGAATGAACTCATGCCGCCCTGGCCGCCCGATCCAAACTACACGCATTTGGTAGGTGAACGCATTCTGAGTGCAGCGGAAAAACAAACGATCATCGATTGGGTGAACAGTGGAGCCCCGCAGGGTGACCCGAGCCTGGAACCTGCTTTTCCGAATTTCCCATCGGGTTCGGTTCTCGGCGTTCCCGATATGGTGCTGAGCATGTCCGAGGCGTACACCACCAATGGGAACAATCAGGATGATTACCGGGTGTTCGTTCTGCCCACAGGACTCAGTCAGGACAGGGAGATCGCAGCTATGGAATTCCGGCCGGGAAACAAGAAGATCGTTCACCATGCATTGTTCGCCTCAGATATCAATGGGCAGGCCCAGCAAAGAGACGCCAGCGAACCTGGCTATGGGTACACCTCATTTGGCGAATTCGGCGTGCCCACCGAACATTTTTACGGGGGCTGGGCACCGGGTATCCTGCCCGAAAGATTTCCAGCGGGAACGGGCCAGATCCTTCCTGCAGGAAGTGATCTTTTGATGCAGTTGCACTATGCGCCTTATCCATTTGCAGAACAAGACAGCTCTTATGTCAACATATTCTTTACTGATCAGCCGATCGTGCGGGAAGTGGAAAATTATGAGTACGCATACTTCAACTTATTCCTTCCGCCCGATCAGGTGACCACAGTAAAGCGAGCCATCAATATTTCAAACGATGTCAGTCTGATCGGATTCTTGCCGCACGCACACCTGATCGGAGAAAGTTGGGAGCTGTATTTCGTGGAGGCCAATGGAGATACCACCAAAGTCATTCGCATTCCGGACTGGGATTTCAATTGGCAGGGAATGTACAAGCCCTTATACATGACCAAGGTTCCTGCCGGAAGCACCTTCTATATGGAGTGCACTTACGACAACACGGCCTCGAATCCCAACAATCCCAACTCTCCCCCGGTCGGGATCAGCTGGGGAGACAACACATCGGATGAGATGTTCTACTGCGTACTCCAATACGTGGACTATCTGTCAGGAGACGAACAGATCTCCCTGCAGAATAGCTTGCAGCAGGAGGCCTACGACGGGCCCACGACAGGCATGCTCGGGGTCTTTCCAAATCCGGTCACTTCTGAGTTGAATGCTGAGGCATTCCTTCAGTCGCCCAGCACTGTACGATGGAGGATTCTGGATGCCTCTGGAAGAGAGGTGAGTGCATCGGATCGGACCCAATTCCATTTGCGCGGCACCCATCGGTGGGTCATCCCAGTAGATGAGCTTTCTGCTGGGGCCTATGTGCTGCAGCTCGAATTGGCCTCGCGTATTCTCAGCCGAAATTTTCTAAAAGAGTAGTTCGATCCGAGTGATGGAACGCGCCTGGATCGCCTTCTTTCCGACAAGGCTGTTCCTTATATTCGTTCGTGTCCATGGAAACGTCTGCTACACGAACCGAGCGCTTCAGCGATGGGCAGGGCCGAAGGGTCCTGGATCTGCGCAGACATGTTAGAAATTGGCTCAATGAGCATCCAATGGGTCAGATCCACATCGGTGCAGACTCTAAAGTCCGCGGAGATCAGGTCAAGTATTCGACGGTGGTATGCATGTGGGATGTGGGACGAGGCGTGTCCGAGGTTCATTTGAACGAGATCGAACGAAAACCCAAAGGAGGTGGCTATGAGCGGCTGTGGAGTGAGGTGACGCGTGCGGTTGAGGTGGCCGACTTCTTGCGGGAATTTGGAGATATCACCGTCCATGTGGATATCAATGAAAATCCGCAGTTCAAATCGCATCAGCTATTTGATGCAAGCATTGGCCTGATCCAATCCATGGGTTTCAAGGCCGCAGGGAAGCCCTTTTCCTGGGCGGCGAGTTGTGGTGCACATCGGCATTGTCAGTAGCTGATCCAATTCGGTTCTCACATCCGAGGTCTTTCCTTCCATTTTTTCAGGCAAGATCCGAGTTTGTCAAGAGAAGCATTCCAAAGAATTAATTGTAGGAAATAGATGTATTAAAAGACGGTTTTTGAGTAAACCGAACCTGATTTTGAGCCCAAATGGGCGACGAAATTCTTTTTCTGAAACCGAATTGTAAGAATTAGACGACTTTAAAGAGCTTAAAAATCAAGCATTTAGCGTTTACTCTTCCGTAAAACAAGAATATTCCTACAAAAAACCTTGTAGGAATGTAGGATGCGGACTACATTTGACTCAGTAATCGAGCAACAAGATCATGGGATACACAGCAAACACTCCGGTCTACACAGAAGGAACTTTCCAGGAAGTAC
Source organism: Flavobacteriia bacterium (assembly GCA_009921445.1). GTDB lineage: Bacteria > Bacteroidota > Bacteroidia > Flavobacteriales > Schleiferiaceae > RFXV01. The sequence goes on along the minus strand of RFXV01000001.1, from coordinate 30,860 downwards.
AGGGAAGAGTGCGTACGGCTGCTGTCCCATTGCAAAGAGTAGCTCGGGTCAACGAGCTTGAACCATTGGTCGATGCGGTTCCACAAGAACGGGATCACGTAGACGAAGTACTCGATAAATTCACCTTTGGTGCAAAGACCCTTCTTCTGGTTTTCTTAGGAACAGTTGTTCTCTTGATGGCGATCTGGGGCACTTGGAATCTGAAGAATACCCTAAAGATCGACTTGATGGCAGGACCTCACCACGAAATGATCGACGAGGTCAATGAAGCCTTCGGAATCTAAGAAACCAGTCTTGGGTCAGAAGTTTCTTGCCGTTGTGGAGGTTATTCTACCTTTACCCGTATGATGCAATCATTCTTGAATGCCTTCTCGTCATGGTCGGTGCCTGTGCATCTGCCTGAAGAGGAACGAAGAGTGACGCGCGCACTGAGCGGCATCATTGTCCTGATCTGGATGATCGGTCTTGCATTGCAAGTAGGAACAGGAATTTTCTTCCCCGATGTCAATTCTGGTTTTCTGCACATTATCGGTACCCTCACAATGGGCAGTCTTTTTTGTCTAAGCCTCAATGCCAACGGTCAGTACAAAGTGGCCTTGGTCTGCTATCTCATACTGCTTGCCGTCGAGGTGTTCATTCCCAGCTGGACGCTGAAGACGGACGCTCCAATGCCGTATTTGAGATACAGTATCGCTTGTTTCATTGGACTGCTCGTGGTTCAGGTGACATTTGTCTTCGTCAAGGGAAGAAGTTGGTTGTTGTCCTTCTTCACAGGGATCATTGTTGTTTTGTTCTTTATGGATTCTCTGGTGGTTCCTCTATTCCTGATCGAGCCGCCCCGTACATCCTTTCAGAGCTACATCACATTCAAGTTGCTCTTTGTCCTGCTCTTTGTTGCACTGATCGTGTATACGCAAATGGTCCGTCGCACCATGAGCCATGTGGATAAGAAGCAGGATGAAATCGAGGGGAAGATCCGCGACTGGGAAGAGTATGCGCGTCAGCAGGTTCGCAACCGCAGACGCTAGTTTCTTTTGACCGGCTCCGTACTGACTAGCAACTGCCCAAAGGGTTCCTTATCTTTGCCGCCCCTTTTGGGGAGCGTTCTTGCAGAAGCTTGGGCCCTGTAGTTCAACGGATAGAATAGGAGTTTCCTAAACTCTAGATCCAGGTTCGATTCCTGGCAGGGCTACAGATGGTCCGTTTTGGCCCCGTAGTTTAATGGATAGAATAAGAGATTCCGGTTCTCTAGGTATGGGTTCGATTCCCTTCGGGGCTACTAAATGATTCACAACACCCTTGCAACCAATTGCAGCGAAGGGTGTTCTTTTTTTATGGCGCAGGTAAAACCGTATAAAGAGGCAGATGGCTCGAAGAAAGAACAGGTCGCCCAAATGTTCGATCAGATCAGTGGGCGGTATGACTTTCTCAATCACTTTTTATCGTTCGGCATCGACAAGGGCTGGAGGCGGAGGTTGGTTCGTGAGGCCAAAAAGATTGCGCCTGAACGCATTTTGGATATCGCTACCGGAACAGGCGACGTGGCCATCGCATTGGAGAAGACCGGTGCGCATGAGATCATTGGCCTTGACATTTCCAACGGTATGTTGGAAGTGGGCAGGCAGAAGGTGACCAAGAGAGGGATGGACCCAAAGGTCAGGCTTGAATTCGGAGACTCTGAAAATATCGGTTACGACGACGATTCCTTCGATCTGGTCACAGCCGCCTTTGGGGTACGCAACTTTGAACATCTGGATCAGGGTCTGTCAGAGATGGTTCGAGTGACCCGCAAAGGAGGAACGGTCATCGTACTGGAATTCTCCAAACCAACTTCGAGCCCATTCAGACAGCTATATACTTTTTACTCCGAGTACATCTTGCCCGCTTTTGGAAAGCTCTTGTCAAAGGATGAGTCAGCCTACAGTTATTTGCCTGAATCCGTAAAGGCCTTTCCCTATGGTTCAGCATTCTTGGAGCATATGAAAGCCGCTGGAATGTCAGAACTGCGCTGTTTGCCCTTGACCTTTGGTGTAGCCAGTCTTTACATCGGGAAGAAATAACCAAACAGAAAGAGCGTTCCCTGAAAATGAGGATGATACGAATCGTCACACTGCTGATTGCTCTTCCACTTGTGCTGAGTGCCCAAAGAGGGCGTCTGAGAAACCAGCCCAAGTACGATACGAAACCTCTGCATTTCGGCTTCAGCCTGGGCATCAACTATTCAGATTTCTACATTCGGGAGTACGATCTGACGTCCATTCCTGGTTACTATGCGGTTCGTTCTGAGGTCAAACCTGGATATACCATACGCATCGTCTCAGACCTGAGGCTTACAGACAATCTTGCTTTGCGTTTTGTCCCGGGCTTCTCGGCCACCGTGCGGAATCTGTATTTCGATGTGAACGATCGCTTCAGCGGAAGACGAAGTACGGTTTTTAGGGAGGTGGAATCAGCTTTCATTGAGGTGCCCTGGGAACTGAAATTTCGTGGCGACCGGATGGACAACCATCGCTGGTATCTGCTGGCCGGCCTGAAATACACGCTGGATCTGGCCTCGAAGATGGACACGAAAGAAGAGGAGTTCTTCAAGCTGAACCGAAATGATCTCGGGTACGAGATCGGCGTAGGAGTCGACATCTACTTTGAATACTTTAAATTCAGTCCGCAACTGATCGCCACCTTTGGGCAAGCCGATCTGCTCATTCAGGACGGCACCCTGCTGGTGGACGGCATTCGGTCCATCCACACCCGGGCGGTGCTCATCAATTTTACTTTCGAATAGGCGCGATCAGCTCAGCAGCTCACGGACGATCTGAGCGATCTTCTTGCCCTCGGCCCTTCCAGCGATACGCGCATTCGCGGGGCCCATCACCTTTCCCATATCCTTTTGAGAAGTGGCACCGACCTGGTCGATCACAGCCTGAATGAGCAGGCGAAGTTCAGCTTCGTCCATGGCCTCAGGCAGGAACGACTGGATGATCTCAGATTGTTGTTGCTCCACGGTGGCCAGGTCCTCCCGACCTTGTTCGGCAAAGATCGACGCGGCTTCTTTGCGTTGCTTGAGAAGTCTTTGGAGGAGTTTGACCTCATCGTCACGACCCAGTTCGGTCCGTGCACCTTTCTCGGTCTTGGCCAGCATGATGGCGGATTTGATGCTTCTCAGCGCCTCGAGCTTTTCGCGATCCTTGGCCTTCATGGCCGTCTTGATCTCGTCCTGAATGAGAACTTCGAGCGCTGCGTCAGTCGACATTGTCGTGAAGGAATCTGTTGTTGCTCTTCAGCCCCTCCTCGTCGATGGACATTCCGCTCGTCTCGTCCTGTTGAGAGGGGCGAACCGAGGTGTCGATGTCCAGTCCCTGCCTTTTATAAGCGGGAATGCGCTCTGCTTCCTTTGCGTTGCCGTTGTTCTTGAAGCGGTAGTTGAATCCCTCCAAACGCGTCCTCCTTTCGGCGGCAATGCGCTGGGCACTTTCGGAAATTGGGCTTTCAAAAGGGTCGATAGGGGCCGCTGTTTCCGTTAGCGCACTTTGCATCTCCTCCTCCGTTTTGATACGATGTTGTATTTGGAGTTCGGGCTCGGAAGTTTCCTCCTCTGCCTGCATAACTGGAGATCCGGCCTCTTCAAGTGTTTTTTCAAAGTCCAGAAGATCGTCGAGCACAACGACCTTTCTTTCAACAGGGGATTCTACCTCAGAGAGAGGTTGTTCGGTCGCACTGGCGGCCGTTTCGTTTGCCTCTTCCTCCTCTAAAAGTGATTCCTCCTTGGTTTCATCTTCCACAATGAAGGTGAAATGCTCTTCGCTCGTATCCGAAGGAGCAGCCAGGGGCTCTATGGGCTCTGGATCTTCTTGCAGGTCCGAATGTGATTGTGCTGCGGTTTCCTCCGGGGCAGGAACATCTGTTTCCGGGGCGGTGAACATCAAAGAACTGGGTTGTTCCGGTTGGGGCTCTTCTTCTGCCTCAAGATGAAAGAGAGTGGGCTGTTGTTCGGGTGCTTCTGGAGTTTCTGATCCGATCATATCCGGGGCTTCTGAGAAGAACGGCTCCTCCACGGGGACCGCATTGGACTCGATCGGTTCACTGACGGGAGCGATGGTGTATTCGTCCACAGGCGAGGAGTCGCTCAGATCCTGGGTCACAGGCTGATCCTCATCCAGCACATGGACCACTTTGACCTCGGGTTTGTCCAGGATGGCGGGTGTGCGGTCTGAAAGGAATCCCGTGGCGATGATGGTCACAGCAATGGAAGGTCCGATACCCACGTCCTCACCGATACCCAGGATGATGTTCGCCTGGCCTCCAGATTCTCTTTGGACAAATTCACTTACATCCGAGATCTCATCCAGGGTGATCTCCTCTTCTCCGGATATGATCAGCAGCAATACGTTCTGTGCTCCGCGTATGTTGTTGTCGTCGAGGAGCGGTGAATTGAGCGCATCCTTTATAGCTTCGATCGCTTTGTTGTCTCCTTGAGCACGACCAGAACCCATGATGGCCGAACCACTGTCGGCCAGGACGGTCTTGACGTCCTTCAGGTCGATATTGGTGGTGAAGTGATGGGTGATGACCTCGGCAATGCCGCGTGCAGCCGTTGCCAATACTTCATCTGCCTTGCTGAAGCCCGCCTTGAATCCGAGGTTTCCGTAGACTTCTCTGAGTTTGTTGTTGTTGATGACGATCAGGGAGTCCACACAGGCACGAAGATCTTCGATGCCTTTTTCCGCCTGCTTTTTTCTCTGGCTGCCTTCAAATTTGAATGGAGAAGTGACAATGCCTACCGTCAGTATCCCGAGCTCCTTGGCCGCGCGGGCGATGATCGGGGCAGCACCTGTTCCTGTTCCCCCACCCATCCCAGCCGTAACGAAAACCATCTTGGTGTTGGTTTCCAGCAGCTTCTGTATCTCTTCAAGGCTCTCTTCCGCAGATCGGGCGCCAACTTCGGGGTTGGCTCCGGCACCGAGTCCTTCTGTAAGAGAAAGGCCCAACTGTATCTTGTTCTGAATGGGACTGGCATCGAGTGCCTGAGCATCTGTATTGCAGACCACGAAATCCACTCCTTTGATGCCTTCTTCGAACATATGGTTCACGGCATTGCTTCCGCCTCCACCAACACCGATCACTTTGATGGCGGAATACTGGTTTTTGGGCATATCGAAATTCACAGACGGATCATTTTCGTTTGTCATTATTCGTTTCTGTATTCATGTAGGAGCTCACCACACCGACGCCAATACCCAGGCCCACCATGATGCCAACACTCAACATGGCTTTATGCGTTTATCTGTGCTCATTGCGTATCGTCGTCTAGAAAGGCCTTCATTCGATCCACGAACTTTTCAAAGAAGTTGCCCCGTTCCAGCGGTTCATTTCCTTCCTCTTCCTTGTCAGGTTCCTTGGTAGTGGGGGTCTCTCCTTGTTCATCTGACACCTCTTCCTCCCTGGGACTCGTCGCTGCCGAAGCAGAGGCGTTTTGCAGTCCTTTCAGGACCAGTCCGACAGCCGTTGCATAGAGTGGGCTGCTCAACTCCTCCACGTGTGCGTCCTTGTGAGCGAGGTGCTCGTTCGGATATCCGATGCGGGTATCCATCCCAGTCACGTACTCCACCAATTGCTGGATGTGCTTCAGATTTGCACCTCCTCCGGTGAGTACGATCCCACATATGAGTTTTTTGCTGGGTTCATCGAAACCATAGCTTTTGATCTCGCTGTACACCTGTTCAATGATCTCCACAACCCGTGCATGGATGATGCGTGAAAGGTTCTTCAGACTGATCTCTTTGGGTTCCCTGCCCCTTAGCCCAGGGATGGAGACGATCTCATTTTCCTTGTTCTCTCCGGGCCAGGCAGAACCGAATTTGATCTTGAGCAGTTCGGCTTGTTTCTCGATGATGGAGCAACCTTCTTTGATATCGTCTGTGATGACATTGCCTCCAAAGGGAATAACGGCAGTATGCCGAATGATCCCGTCTTTGAAAATGGCCACATCAGTTGTTCCGCCACCGATGTCCACCAATACCACTCCTGCTTCTTTTTCCTCCTGGCTCAGAACGGCTTCAGCGCTTGCAAGAGGTTCCAGGGTGATGTCCGCCACCTTCAGACCAGCGTCCTTCACACAGCGGAAGATGTTTTTGATGGAGGCTACCTGACCGACCACGATGTGGAAGTTGGCTTCTCGATCTTGTATTCCTGAGGAAGGACATGGATGATCTCCTCTCCGGGCATCATGACCAGTTTGTGGACATTCTCTTTCAGGGATTCGATATCTGCATCCTCAATGACCTCGTCCGGATCGGAACGGGTGATGTAGTCGCTGTGCTGGAGGCTGCGGATGTGTTGTCCGGCGATGCCCACGGTCACTTTTTCGATGCGCTCCTCCGCTTGCTGTTCTGCGAGCTCGAGTGCGGCCTGTATCGACTCACGGGTCTGCACAATGTTGGTCACCACACCTCGATGAACCCCAAGTGAATGGGCCTTTCCGTAGGCAATGACCTCCAGTTTACCGTGCTCATTTTTGCGCCCGACCATGGCAACGATCTTGGTCGTTCCAATGTCCAGGCCTACTGCTAATTTTTCTTCGCTCATGCGGCGATCTATTTCTTTACAACCACTTGTCCTTCAAACCGAAGGTCAAGCTCATTGAACAGTGTCCTCTTGCCGGCGTCCACAACCTCTGCATAAAAGGTGCGGAGCTTCTCCAATCTCTCTTTCCATCCATCCCATTCACCCAATCGGACCCTGTGTGCACAGGCCCTTGAGGCATACAGAATGAGCTCGTCATTTTCCACCAACTCAACGGCATCCACCGCCTCGGATAGGACCCCGTCTTCCTGAATGAAGAGGAAGAGTTCATGGATGTCCTGATGCGGTTTTCGTCCTTTCCTGCAGCGCAGCAAAGGCACACTTTCAGACCACAGCGGTGAAAGAGCCACGGGAAACCCGTCGGTGTCGAGGTAGTAGCTCGTATCCAATTCAAAGAGCCGAACGAGAGGCTGCGCCTGCCATATCTCGGCATATAACCCTCCTTCTCCATCTGAAAATACTTCGGCTCTCCTCACGCCATTGAGTGCAGACAGGCTTTCTTCTAACACGCGCATGTTAATTGGAGGCGAGTTAGATATCAGTAAATCAGCGTATTGCGATACACTTTCTCGGTTTTGGAAAGGTGTGGGTCCCATGAGCTCTACCTTTATGCCGCTGCCCTCAGTCTGTTGCTCACCGCTCGAGGAAGACAAAAGAAGAATGGGGACCGACAGTGCGACCATCCATTTGAACAGCTTGTGGAGCTTCCGAAGGATCACCATTTTTCCATGATTTTTCGGATGGGTTCCACCCAGCGATCGATACTTCCGGCACCGGCGGTGACCAGCAGTTCTGGTTTTCTGTCTTGGAGCAGGTCGAGCAGATCTTCTGCCTCTACCAATGATCTTTCTTCGATCGGACACCCTTCGAGGATGCGTTCGCTGGTCACCCCTTCGATGGGTTCTTCACGCGCCGGGTAGATGGGCAGGAGAATGAGTTCATCCACCCGACCGAGTTCTTCTGCAAATTCCGCCAGAAAATCGCGCGTTCGGCTGAAGAGATGCGGCTGAAAGATCAGGGTCAGTTTCTTTTTCGGGTGCCATTCCCTCATGGCCTCGATCAGAACATGCAGTTCCATGGGGTGATGGGCGTAATCGTCGTAATACAGATGTCGATCGGAAGAATAGATGCGGTCCATTCTCCTGCGGACACCTGGAAAGTGACTCAGGGCCGGGGCAAGTTGTTTCGGGTCCATCCCCATTTCTGCCGCAAGTGCGAGTGCAGCCAATGCATTTTCAAGATTGTGCCTTCCCGCTTGGTTGAAACGGAGGCTCTCGCTGAATTCAGGGCCGATCCAGTCGAACTGGTAGGCGCCATTGTCCACCCGTATGTTCTCCGCCCGATGATCTCCCTTACTCAGGCCATAGGTGGTCCCGTGCAGTCCAGTGGAGGAATGTACCACACAAGGCCCCTGCACCTTTTCTCTGAAGGTTTGGAAAGCAGAACGATAAGCCTGAGCGTCTCCATAGATGTCCAGGTGATCCGAGTCGATCGAGGTGATGATGGCACAGGCGGGATCCATGCGGAGGAAACTGCGATCGAACTCATCGGCTTCAGCCACACAAACCGGGCTATTTCCTTTCAGATAATTGCTGTTCAGACCGTTCATCACGCCTCCGAGGAATGCCGTCGGTTGGGCGCCACAGCTTTGAAGCAAATGGGTCAATAGAGCAGATGTCGTGGTCTTTCCGTGCGTCCCTGCCACCGCCCAGCATTGACGATCTTTAAGGATGTGCTGCAGGAATTCGGAGCGTTTGAGCAGGCTTGCACCGCGTGAGCGAAAATGGCTCAGCAATGGATGGTCATCGCCCAGGGCTGGCGTGTAGACAACACACAGATCTGCCGCATCAAGGACCTCTTGGGGCAGTTCATTCGCAGCAGTGCCGTAGCAGATCCGGGCTCCGGATATTTCGAGCTCTTTTGTGAGTGCAGACGGCTGTCGGTCGTATCCGTGAACGGCCGCTCCCTGAGCGATCAGATGTCTGGCCAGGGCGCTCATGCCGATGCCGCCGATCCCTGCGAAAAAGTGGATCCTCCCGCTCATCGCTCGATCATCTTTTCGATCGCATTGACGATCTGTTCGGTGGCATCGGGTCGGCCGCGCTCGAGCGCATTCTTTTCCAGATCCCGTCTTTTCCTTTCGTCCTTCATCAGCTCGAGAACTGTTGTAAAGAGCGCGGACGACAGATCGCTTTCCGCGATCATGAGCGCCGCAGCATCGCGAACCAGAGCTCGTGCATTGTGGGTCTGGTGATCTTCGGCCACATTCGGGGAGGGGATCAGTACGGCGGCTTTGCCAAGTACTTCGAGTTCGGAGATGGTGCCGGCCCCTGCACGGCTGATGACCAGGTCTGCGCATTTCAGCGCTTCGGGCATACGGCCTATGAAGGCGTCCATCCAGAGTCCGTCAGCGGGTTGGATCTCCCTCTTTAGTGCATCGATGTACAGCTGACCGGTCTGCCAGATGACATTGAATCCTTCTTCCAGCCACTGCAGATAGGCATCCCTGAGTGCGTGGTTGATGGCTCGAGCCCCCTGGCTCCCTCCGAGTACGAGGATGGTGGGCCGATCGTTCAGCCCAAAAGATTTCAGGCAATCTTCACGGGTTTTTTCACTATTGAGCAGGTCTTTGCGTATCGGGTTGCCGGTGTGGATGGTCCGTTCCACAGAAAAGAATCGGTCCAAACCCTCGTAAGCCACACAAATGCTCTGTGCTTTCGAGGAAAGCCATCGATTGGTGATGCCGGGAAATGAATTCTGCTCCTGTATCAGGATGGGAATGGATCGCTGTTTGGCGGCCAGGAGCAATGGACCGCTTGCAAATCCGCCCGTACCAATGACCGCATCGGGTTTGTATCTCCTGATCAGCAGGTGGGATCGGATCAGGCTTGAGGCCATTTGAAAGGGGAAGCGCCAATTGCTCAGCGGCCTTTTCCGGTCGATGCCTTTTATCCAAAGTCCGGTGATGTTGTAGCCCGCATCCGGGATGCGCTGCATTTCCATGCGGTCACTGGCTCCGACAAAGTGGATCGCACAGTCAGGATGCCTTCTTCTGAGTTCGTCCGCAATGGAGATGGCCGGAAAGATATGTCCCCCGGTTCCACCTCCACTGATCAGGAATCGATAGGGTTCAGGCATTGCTTAGAGCGTGTACCGATCCACCTTCTTCCTCCTCATTCTCGGGCATTGTTTCCTTTGCAGAGCTCTTTGTTTCCCGGCTCACGCTCAGTATCATCCCAAGAGCCAGACAGCTCATCCAGATCGAACTGCCTCCTGCTGAGATGAGCGGCAGTGTCTGTCCGGTGACCGGAAGCACATTGACCGCCACGCCCATATTGATGAAGGCTTGTACCATCACCCCTGAACCAGCAGCTGTGACCAGCAATTGCCCGAAAAGGGTCGGGGCTCTGGAAGCGATCCTCAAGATCCTGAAGAAGAGTATGAAATACAGGAGAAGCACGACAGCACCGCCGACAAAGCCATATTCCTCAACGATCACCGCATAGATGAAATCCGAATTCGACTGAGGCAGGAAGTGCTTGAGTTTGCTCTTTCCCGGTCCCTTGCCGAAGAGTCCGCCTTGGGCGATGGCCATCTTCGCTTTTTGCACCTGATAGCCTTCTTCTGCGCTGCCGTCAAAAAAACCTGTGATGCGGCTTTCCCAGGTATCCACGCGGTTGCTGATGCCCGGAAAGGCCTTGACGACCAATATGAAGAGAGCGAGTCCCGCCACAGCCGTTCCGATCAGCCGAAGCATGTAGCCCATCGGATATCGACCCACGAACATCAGCAAAAGTGCGAGAAGGAAGAGCATAAGTGCTGTACTGAGGTTGGCGGGGAGGATCAGCCCGCAGATCAGCAGTACGGGAAGCAAGAGTTGAATGAAGGACGTTTTGAAAGTGTAGCTGCCGGGTTCGTTCAAACTGAGGAAACGCGCCACGTAGACCAAAAGAACGAGTCCGGCCAAAGCAGAAGTCTGGAAACTCATCCCCCCCACGCGCAGCCATCGACTTGCGTTGGCTTCATTGATGGTCTGGCCCTGCATCAGGGTGACAACGAGCAATATGGCCACCAATGGAAGAAGGAGGAGGGCGAGGGGGCCGAAGCGCTTGTAGGGGAATTTATGAGCGACGTACATCAAACCAAAACCCGTGACCAGGAACCCAAGATGCTTGATGACGATCTTCCCAATGTCTCCCGAACCGTACAAATAGGCAATATGGCTGCTTGCGCTGTACACCGACAGCAAGGAGATCACCGCCAGCGAAAGGCTGATGATCCAAAGGGAGCGATCCCCTTCCCAGCGCAGTCGCCCTTTGCTCACAGTTGACGAACGAAGTTGACGAATTGTTGGCCCCGGTCCTCGAAGCTTTCGAACAGGTCGAAGCTCGCACAAGCGGGGGAAAGCAGAACGGCCTCACCTTTCTTGGCAATACTGAATGCAGTATGTACAGCGGCTTGCATGGAATCGGTCTCAGCGATCAGATCGATCGAATCCTTGAAGCTTGCAATGAGCCGGTCATTGTCTTTACCCAGACAGACCAGTGCCTTCACCTTTTCTTTGGCGATCGGAACAAGTTCCTGGTAGTCGTTGCCCTTGTCCACACCGCCCGCGATCCAAATGGTCTGACGGCTCATGCTCTCCAATGCGAATTGCGTGCTGTTCACATTGGTGGCTTTTGAGTCGTTGATGTACTCTACACCGTTGATGCTCAAAATGCTTTCCAGGCGATGGGGCAGGCGCTCAAAATTTGAGAGGGCATTTCGGATCGATTCTTCCCGCACCTCGAGGTATCGTGCGGCAATGGCTGAAGCCATTGAGTTGTACATATTGTGCCTTCCGGGAAGGGACAGATCGAATAGTTCCATGGGTTCACGGTTTTGGAGTTGAATTCTTATGTGTTGGTCCTCGTTCAGTCCGGCACCTTCGGATGCAGGACCTTGGAGGGGATCGTCCGAGAAGCGGACAATGTGGGAGCGCAGAGGCGTTCGTTTCAATGCTTCGTTGACCACCGGGTCGAAGTCCGGCAGGATCAGAAGGTCATCGTCCTCCTGATTCATGGCGATGCGCATCTTGGCATCTGCATAGGCCTGCAGGGAGTGGCCGTAGCGGTCGAGGTGATCGGCGGTGATATTGAGTATCGCGGCCACACGGGGCCGGAAGGAGCAGATATCGTCCAGCTGAAAGCTGCTGACCTCAAGGACCCAATGCGCACTGTCTGTTTCTGCGAGTTCACGCGCCATGCTGTTGCCGATGTTTCCGGCCATGCAGACATCCATTCCTGCGCAGCGAAAGATGGCGTGCGTCATGCTTGTGGTGGTCGTCTTTCCATTACTTCCTGTAATGGCGACGATATCTCCCCGGGTATGGCGGCTGGCCCATTCGATCTCGCTGATGAGCTCGGCTCCCGCTTCTTTCAGTTCGGTCACAACAGAAGAAGCAGAGGGGATCCCCGGGCTTTTTACCGTTAGTCCGCTGTAGTTTTTGGTCCAGTTGTGTCCGTTCTCTTCGTAGGCGATCCCTCTGTCCTGCAGCTCTTTCTTATGCAGCTGCTGTATGCTTCCTCCATCACTCACCGCTACTTTCCACCCCAGCGCATGCGCCAGAAGAGCGGCTCCTGTTCCACTTTCTCCTCCTCCGAGTACCAGCAGGTCGATCGAGTCCATCAGCGCAGCTTGAGGGTGATGATGGTGAGTACGGCGAGCATGATGCCCACGATCCAGAATCGGGTGACGATCTTGCTTTCGTGATATCCGAGTTTCTGGTAGTGATGATGGAGCGGTGACATCTTGAAGATCCTCCGTCCTTCTCCATATTTTTTCCGGGTATAGCGGAAATAGCTCACCTGGAGCATCACACTCAGGTTTTCGGCGAGGAAGATCCCGCAGAGGATGGGGATCAACAGCTCCTTGCGGATGGCAATGGCGAAGACGGCAATGATGCCCCCGAGGCTGAGGCTACCGGTATCGCCCATGAAAACCTGGGCCGGAAATGCGTTGTACCAAAGGAAACCAATGCAGGCACCCACAAAGGCCGACATGAAGACCAGCGTTTCACCCGAATCGGGGATGTACATGATGTTCAGGTAATCGGCAAAGACGATGGAGCCGGAAACGTAGGCCAGGATGCCCAGAGTGACGCCCACAATGGCGGAAGTCCCTGTGGCCAGTCCATCGATGCCATCGGTCAGATTGGCTCCGTTGGAAACCGCCGTGACAATGAAGATGACGATCGGGATGAATATGAGCCATGCCCAACGGCGTGGGTCTGCACCCCATTGCTCGACGAATTTGGCGTAGTCCAGTTCGTTGTTCTTGAAGAAGGGTATGGTGGTTTTGGCCGAATGGTGTGCTTCACCAAAGGCATCGCTCACCGAACTGGATGCCCTCTGTTCCGCAGGGATCTTTTCTTTGATCACCACCTCTGGGTGGAAGAACAAGACAGCGCCGACGATCACACCAAGGACCACCTGGCCGAGCACTTTGAAGATGCCCCGCAATCCCTTTTTATCCTTCTTGAAAACCTTGATGTAGTCGTCCAGGAAGCCGATGAGGCCCATCCACACCGTGGTGACCATGAGCAACTGGATGTACACATTGTCCAGCTTGGCAAAGAGCAAGGTGGGGATGAGAATGGCCGTGAGGATCAGGAGCCCGCCCATGGTCGGTGTCCCGGTTTTTTCCTTTTGGCCTTCGAGCCCGAGGTCCCGAACGGACTCACCCACCTGCAATTTGTGCAACAGTCCGATGATGCGTTTCCCGAGCAGAAGGGAGACCAGAAGGGAGGTGATCACCGACAGGGCAGCGCGGAAGGTGATGTACTGGAACACCCCGGTCCCAGGGATGTCATAATGAGCCTCCAGATATTGAAAGAAAGCGTAGAGCATCAGGCCGAGGAGTTCAGTTGTTCGGTAAGTACTTCGAGGTCGCTGAACGGATGTCGCTCCCCATCGATCTCCTGGTAATTCTCATGGCCTTTTCCAGCCACCAGAACAATGTCTCCCGCTACGGCCAGATGACAGGCGGTTTTGATGGCTTCCTTCCTGTTGGCGATCCTGAGGGTTCGACTGCGTTCTTCCATCTCCAACCCGGCTTCCATGTCGTCGAGTATTTTATCGGGGTCCTCCGTACGCGGGTTGTCGGCTGTGAAAATGGAACGGTGGGCATAACGCGCTGCGATCTGCGCCATCATGGGTCTTTTGCCCGTATCCCGGTCACCGCCGCATCCGACGACGACCATCAGCCGTTGGCCCTTCTCGGTCACGGACTGAATGGTCTTGCACACATTTTCTAGTGCGTCGGGCGTGTGGGCATAATCGACAATGCCAATGATCCCCCGATCGCTTTGTACATGCTGGAACCTTCCGGACACCGCTTTGAGCAGACTCAGTGCGGTGAGCATCTGCTGTTTGTCCGACAGACCGAGCAGTTCCGAGGCACCGTATATGGCGAGCAGGTTGTACGCATTGAATGGCCCGATCAATGGTGTCCACAGTTCATCTTCGTTGAAGCGCAGCAAACTGCCATTGAAATCTCCCTCGAGGATCTTGCCTTGATAGTCCGCTGGCGTCTTGAGCGCATACCCGTGCACCTTTGCCGAACAGTGCATGGTCATGGTGCGCCCATGTCGATCGTCCCAGTTGCAGAGCGCAAAGGCATTTTTATGAAGCTGATCGAACAGCTTTTTCTTGGCTCGGACGTATTCGTCCATGCTGCCGTGGTAATCGAGATGATCCCGGCTGAGGTTGGTGAAAATGGCTCCCCGCAAACGAATGCCTGATAGTCGCTCCTGAACGATGCCGTGGGAGCTCGCCTCCATGAAGACATATTTGCATCCTTTGTCCCTCATTTGGGCAAGCAGCGCTTGGATCTGCAGAGGATCCGGTGTGGTATGCGTGGCCGGCGCTTCCTCTTTTCCGATCTTATTGATCACCGTGGAGAGCAGACCCGCTTTCCTGTCCAAGGCCAGAGCGAGTTCATGCAACAGACTGGCGACGGTTGTCTTACCGTTGGTTCCGGTCACTGCGACGACTTGCATCTTTTCTGAAGGGTTGCCGTAAAAGTTGGAAGCGATCACTCCAAGTGCCTGGGCGCTGTTGTCGACCTGTATCTGAGTGATGTTCGCCGGGAGCCCATTCATCCATTCCTCCAGAACCACTGCCTTGGCGCCCGAGTCGATGGCATTCAACACGAATTGATGTCCGTCCACCTGCGTTCCGCGTACGGCAACAAAAAGACCGTCGCGAGCAACCTTTCGGGAATCGAAGGCCACAGATTCGATGGCCAGCCCTCTGTCGCCTTGCACGCGTTCTATGTTCACCCGATAGAGCAGGTCCTTGAGCAGCATCATCCGGCCTCCAGTCTTATGATCCTTCCATTGGGCAGGCTTTTCCCGCCCTGTGGCCACTGGCCGATGACTTTTCCCGCGAAGCCGTCCAGCCGAACTTCAAAACCCTGATTTTCCATCAAGGCGATCGCATCGCTCAAACGCATGCCCCTGAGATCGGGCATCCTTTGTGCTTCCACTTCCTGGAGGATGGCTCCGGGATCGGGAGTGGGTATCTCTTTTGCTGCGAGTGAAGGCAGACCTTCCGTGTGCACAGGGCTCAGGCGTTGTACGCCTCGAGCGATCTGTTTGAAAACCGGAGCGGCCACGACAGAGCCGTAGTATCCACCTCTGCTGGGTTTGTTGACCACAATGATGCAGCTGTACTGTGGAGCATCTGCTGGGAAATACCCAACGAAGGAGGCCTGATATTCGATGGCTTTGTCCTTCATCCAGTAATCGAGCTGGCAGGTGCCGGTCTTGCCGGCAATGGGCAGATCTGGGCTGTATATGTTGTGTGCGGTTCCCTGCGGACTGCGCACCACCTCTTCCAAAAGATGTTTCAGTTGATCGAGGGTTTTCTCTGAGCACAGCGAGGGGTGGATGACCTCGGGCTTCATTTCCTTTTCCACCTCGCCCATGCGCTCCAGCCGCTCGACGAATCGGGGACGGTTCAGAATGCCATCGTTGGCGATGGCATTGTACATGGAAAGGATCTGAAGGGGCGTAAAGCTGACCTCATAGCCGAAGAGCATCCAGGGAAGGCTCATGCCCGACCAGTTGTCGTCACCAGGATTCGGTATGACGGGCATGCTTTCCCCCTGGATGTCGAGCCCGAGTTTTTGGTCCAGCCCAAGGGCATAGAGACGGTCTACGAATTGCTGAGGATCTTTCTTGTAAGCGGCGTAGAGCGCCTTGACAATGGCCGTATTCGAGCTCTTTTCAAGCGCCTCTCCCAGAGAGATCACGCCATATCCTCCTCGGCCGTTCTTGAAATTGGAGTCTTTTACCTGTATTCCGGGCAGTACCTCATAAATGCCATTCTCCGTGTCGATGTGCATGGAAGTGTCCACGCGACCGTCTTCCAAAGCAGCCATTAGGGCGATGGTCTTGAAGGTGGAACCGGGTTCGGTTCGTTCCCAGACGGCATAATTGCGCTTTTCGTAGTAGCCGGACTCCTCCGAATTCCGCCCCAGATTGGCAATGGCACGGATGGCTCCAGTCTTTACCTCCATCAGTACCGCACAGCCGTGATCGGCCTTATGGCGCTCCAGGGCACTGAGAAGTGCATGATGGGTGATGTCCTGCAATCGGCTGTCAATGGTGCTGATCAGGTCCATGCCGTCCTCCGGATCCGAGCTGTAGAAATCCGTTAAGGGTTTCCACTGACCGCCTGATATTTTCTGTGCGAGACGGCTGCCGCTTGTGCCACTCAGTTCTCGTGAGTAGGCATTCTCCAGACCGAATTTGCTGTATGGAGCATCGCTTCCAATGGTCCGCCTGGCCACTTTGCCGAAGGGTTGTTTTCGATGTTCCACCTGCTCGGTGATCAACCCTCCTTTGAATCGTCCCTCTTTGAGTATGGGAAGGTTTTTCAGCGCCTGCAGCCTGGAGTGGTCCATGGAACGGCTGATGGTCACAAAGCGATTGTTGTTCCTGCGCGCCGAGGTCAAAATGGCGTTCCATTCAGAGGCAGAGCGTTCAGAGGCGACGTATTTTCCAAGTCCTCTGGAGAGTTCCTCGATGCCTGTTGCGTACAACTCTTCAGAGGCGACGGTGGGATCCATATATACCTTGTATACAGGCATATTGGTGGAGAGAAATTTTCCATCTCTGGACCAGATGCTGCCCCGGCTTGCCGGTATTTCGATGTTCCGGACCACCTGCTCCTCGGCCAGTATACGGAGTGAATCACCCTCGACGAATTGGATCTTGCCCAATTCGATGAGGATGCGCAATGCAACAAACCCGATCGGAAGGATCAGCAGATAGAGTCTGGATACCCGTTTTCTATTTGCTGTCATCAGATCTCTTTGAGAGGGTGACAGGCGCATTCAATGGCAGGTGCAGTCCGATCTCAGCAGCCCGTTCACGCACCTTGGTCTCGGCACTGGATTCCATGAGCTGACTGCGGGTCTCTACAAAATCAGAATGGACATTCTTCAATTCTTTCCGCAGTTCACTGATGCGGTGGACCTTCTGATCGGCAACGTGCGAACTGCGGATGCTGACGATGGCCAGCAAGGCCAGAAAGATCAGAAAGGGATATTGCGCATTCATTCGGCGCTCCGCCAGAAAGCCACCTTTGGCCAAAGCGCCCAGGGCACGTGCGTATCGGGTGAACCATTGCCTCAGACCCATTCTTCCAACCGTTCAGCAGCTCGGAGCTTGGCGCTACGGGCCCGTGTGTTCTCTTCTATCTGCGCGCTGTCAGGAGAAAGCGGTTTGCGGTGCATCGGACGGAGTCTGAAGTGACGCCTCCCGCGCTCGTCGCGTTCCACATCGCCATCGGCCCAGCCTTCCCGCATGAATTGCTTGACCATTCGGTCTTCAAGTGAATGGTAGCTGATGATCACCAGGCGCCCCTGCAGGGACAACAGCTCAATGGAATCAGCGAGCAGTTCGCGGAGTGCTTCCATCTCCTGATTCACCACGATCCGCAGTGCCTGGAACACCTGTGCTTTGTACGAATGGATCTTTTGGGCAGGAGCAAATCCTTCGAGGAATTGTGAGAGTTCAGCCGTGGATTCCAATTTTCCCTGATCGAGTCGCTTCCTCAGCGCGGCAGCCAACCTGCCTGCATTGGGCACTTCGCCGTAGGTCTTCAGCACCCAGCGCAATTCCTTTTCGTCGCAAGCTTCCAGCCAATCGGCGGCAGTGACCCCAGAAAGGGGGTTCATACGCATATCCAGCGGACCCTCGAATCGCAGAGAAAATCCACGCTGAGCCGCATCGAACTGATGGGAGGACACCCCGAGATCGGCCAGAATGCCATCCACCTTCTGAACCCCGTGCAGACGAAGCCCCTTCTTGATGTGCCTGAAGTTCATCCGGATGAGGCAGAACCTCGGATCGTCCAGTGCATTCTCCCATGCATCCGGATCCTGATCGAATGCAAAAAGCCGTCCGTCGGCATCCAATCTGCTCAGAAGTTCCCTGCTGTGTCCGCCTCCGCCAAAGGTGCAATCGACGTAGATCCCGCCGGGCTTCAAACCCATTCTTTCCAGTGATTCTTCGAGCAGGACAGGTTTATGATACATCTCCGCCTCCGAATTGCATCGCACCCATGACCTCTTCAGCGAGGTCTCCAAAATTGTCTGCGCCTTCCTTGAGTGACCGCTCATAGGCAGCCTTGTCCCAGATCTCAATGATGTCTACGGCGGAAGCCATGACCACTTCGGACCGAATGCCGGAGTATTCCAAAAGGTCTTTTGGGATCAGCAATCGGGCATTACCATCCAGATCAACTTGTTTGATACCAGCCGAGTAGAGGCGTATGAAATCATTGTGCTTTTTGACGAAGCGATTCAGGTGTCCCACTTTATCCATCACACCTTTCCACGCCGCATTTGGGAAGAGTTCAAGACAGGGTTGGAAAACCGAACGCTTGAGGATGAATCCCTGATCGAGTATGCTCTGGAGCTGCTTTTTCAAAGGCGCAGGAATGGCCACACGCCCTTTGGCATCGGCCTTACACTCATATACGCCATTGATCATCAACATGTTACAGATTTACCAGCTTTGGCAAATCCAAAACTATATCAATTTTCCCACTTTTTCCCACAAATCACCACTCTGTGTAAAATTTTGGAAAACTCCGTGGCCGATGCCGCACATACGCTCTGCAGAAAGAATGTAGTCGCTTGTCTTACATTTGCGGGTTCAACCTATTCTGCATGCAGATAGAACAGAAGAAGAGCGGTTCGTATTCGTATCTGGACGAGGGTCAGGGGCACAACCTGGTCCTGTTGCACGGGTTGATGGGCGGACTGAGCAATTTCGAGAAGGTGCTCACTTATTTCTCGAGCAATGGCTATCGGGTGATCATGCCCGTCTTGCCCATGTACTCCCTGCCGCTGGTCAAGACGAACATCAAGAACCTGGCGAAATTTCTGGATGGTTTCCTCGCGCACATGGAACTGGAGAACATCACATTGATAGGCAATTCGCTGGGTGGTCATGTGTCTTTGGTCTACACAAAAAATTATCCCGATCGTGTGCACTCACTTTGCCTGACCGGCAGTTCCGGGCTGTATGAAAGTGCCATGGGCGACAGTTTCCCGCGCAGAGGAGACTACGAATACATCAAGACAAAAACGGAAGAGGTCTTCTACCGGAAGGAAGTGGCCACCAAGGAATTGGTCGATGAGGTCTTCGAATCCGTGAACGATCGCAACAAGATCCTGCGCACCTTGAGTTTCAGCAAATCGGCAATCCGTCACAATATGGCGGAAGATCTAAAGAAATTCAACCTTCCTGTCTGTCTGATCTGGGGCGAAAACGATCTGGTGACTCCTCCGCACGTGGCCGATCGCTTCAAAGAATTGCTCCCTGATTCCGAATTGAACTGGGTCAAAGAATGCGGGCATGCGGCCATGATGGAGCGTCCCGATGAGTTCAACAGACTTCTTCACGACTTCCTCAAGCGAAGAGTAGATTGAGCGCAAGCCTTCCGGCCGAATTCCTGAAGAGTTCGCCCGACTTCAGATCCTGTCCGGAACCAAAGTTTCCAGAGTATGCCTTCATCGGTCGCTCCAATGTGGGCAAGTCCTCCCTGATCAATATGCTCACTGGTCGAAAGTCACTGGCCAAGACATCCGGCCAACCAGGGAAGACCCAGTTGATCAACCACTTTATGATCGAAAAGAGTTGGTATCTGGCCGATCTTCCAGGTTATGGGTTCGCCAAGGTCTCCAAAAAAATGCGCGGAGAATTTGATAAAATGATCCGCTCGTATTGTGCGCATCGGGAGAATCTGATCAATCTGTTCGTACTGGTCGACTCGAGGCACGAACCCCAGAAGAACGACATCGAATTCATGAAATGGCTGGGCGAAAATGGCTTGCCTTTCAGCATTGTCCTGACCAAGATCGATAAACTGAATCCGACCAAACTCCGGTCGAACCGATCAGCCTATGAAAAACAACTTCTGAACCACTGGGAAGAGCTTCCAAAGATGTTCATCAGCTCTGCGACGGGTAAAGTGGGACGCGAAGAACTCATCTCGTTCATCCACCATTGGAATCAGGAGCTTGCGGATCATTTTCCCTCCGCTCGATAAGTTCCATTTCCTCTCCCAGGTAGCGGGCGAACTTTCGCATTTCCATGGCCAGCTTTTCCTGCGATGTCGCGCGTTCCATGGTATCGGCCATGCTCAGAATGCTTTGATGAATGAATTTCTTCATATCGTCCAGAGGCAGTTCTTTGGTCCAAAGGTCGATCCGCAGGGTGTCCTGATTGGATTTGTTCCATACCGAAAGGAAGAGGGCATCGGCCGATTCTCCTTCAACTCCTCCGTCTGGGGCATCCCATGAGATCTGTTCTGGGACGTGGTTGTCGTCAAGTTCGACTTGGATGCGTATTTCGCTGCTTTTGCTCATGGTTTGTAATTCGAAGTTCTCAATAGGTCTTTTGCGTCCCTGTAAAGGATGAGATCGTTCACATCGAGATCGCCTTGCCGCATGCGCTTTTCTACGATCTGCCAGCCGATCCATCGGCCTATCCGGCCCGGTGTCTGTGTATCGATGGGCAGCCTAAATTTTGAGAAGGGGGCGGGCAGGAGGAGCCTTCTCTTCCAGTCGGCATTGCTCGAAAAAAGAGCGCCTTGTTCGATCAGGTATGCCCAGATCGAAGCTTCATTCGCCACACAAAATGCCCATTCTTCCTTGGTGTAACGCAGCACCTCATGGGGTTCGCGTTCTGGACTGAGTAGATGAGTAAGGTACAAGACCTTGCCTTCGTAAAGCATGGCACTCAGCAGGTCTGAACCTTGGGAAGGAAGTGTGGAGAGCGATCGCTGCGCCAAAGCTTCTGCCAGATCGAGCGCCATGAATTCCATGGATCTGCCCCGCATCAGGTAGCTCGGCTGACCGGCATAGAAGGAGCTGCTTGGACCGAGGTACTGATCCAACGCGATGAAAACAAGGCTGTCTGACAGAAAAAGCGGATAGTCAAAATCCAAAGGGGAGATGTAGGTGAACGTACGAGAGGGTGTCTGTTGTGGGAAGTGAAATGCCGAATGACCGAGCACCTTCCGGCAAGACTGAAGAGCCGAACGAATGGCCTCTTCTTTTGAGATCAGATCCCTGTGCAGCGCATTGAGCAGACTGTCGGCTCGCTGCCTGAACCAAAAAGCGGAGTCTCCGTTTTCGGAGAAAGGAAAATATAGTGCTGCGCTGTCCTTGAGGTCCTGACCCACCTGAGACGCATCGCAAGCAAAAAGGAAATGATCGAATCGATGAACCCTGTGTTCGGGCTCCCGCCATTGGCTGGATCTTTGCTCGTCGGAACAAGCAGCAAACATTCCGATGATCAGAAAAACGAAAAGAACACCGTATCGGGTCAAGAGATGCAGTTTAATTTCGGCTAAAATACACTGAGCATGTTCCGTTTTCGACCCCACCACGCCCTTATTCTAGCGGCAAGCCTTACGATCACCTGCCTCCGGGTGGACGCCCAGCAATCCATGCGTTTTGGTCTCATGGTCGGACCGTCTGTGAATTGGCTCAATGCCGATGCGAATGATTGGACATCCGAAACACGTACGCGTTGGTCTTATGGATTGATGGCCGACTTCTTCATGACGGACCGCTATGCGCTGAGCTCAGGAATGACCATTGCCTCCCGGCAGGCCCATCTGGACGTATCCGATACGGTCGGTGAATACACTTTGGGCTCTGTGGATATTCCGCTGGTTCTGAAGATGCAGACCCAGCAGTTCGACCGGATGACCTATTTCGCCAAGTTTGGCGGAGGTATCGGGTTTCGCACCAGGGAGCGGGTCGAACTCCTCCCGGATCGTATGGAAGAGCAGCATCTGGAAAACTACTTCACACCGATACAAACGCAATTCATTATCGGTCTTGGTGCTGAATATGAGGTCGATGGTTCATCAGCGATTGTACTTGGGGCAGACTTCACCATGGGATTGAATGATGCGCTGAAAGATGACGACCCACGGATCAGCAAGCGGGACAACTTCCGTTTCTATGGGGTACAATTCACTCTTGGATTCTTTTTCTGATGCAGTTGAAAGGCTTGGATTGCGAAAATGTGGGAGGGCACATCGTCCATTGGCTGAAAGCATACGCGAAACAGGCAGGCAGTCAGGGGTTTGTGGTGGGTATCAGCGGTGGGGTCGACTCTGCTTTGACCAGTGCACTCTGCGCACGAACAGGCCTTCGCCTCATTTGTGTGCAGATGCCTATCCATCAGGCTTCGGATCAATTGCAGCGGGCTTCTGAGCACATTGATAAATTGAAGGGGAGTCATCCTCAGGTGGAGGAGCGTACATTCGATCTGAGTCCGGTATTCGATCAATTTTCTCGGACGCTCAGCAGCGAGCAAAGTGTCCAGAGGGAACTGGCTTTGGCCAATGCACGGGCCCGTTTGCGAATGACTACGCTCTATCTCGTAGCGCAGACACATGGACTGCTGGTCGCGGGGACAGGCAATAAAGTGGAAGACTTCGGAGTGGGTTTCTACACCAAGTACGGCGATGGCGGTGTAGACCTGAGTCCGATCGCCGACCTGAATAAGTCAGAGGTCTTTGCGCTTGCGGCACATTTGGGCGTTCCTCAGACCATTCTACAAGCGGCACCGACCGATGGTCTTTGGGCGGATGGAAGAGGAGACGAAGATCAGCTGGGGGCCTCCTACGCTGAGTTGGAATGGGCCATGGAGCAGGTCAGGGAGACCTCTTCAAGGGAAGGCTGGAGTCCGCGTGAGCGGGAGGTGATGGATATCTACAACAGGCTTCATCAAGCCAATCAGCACAAGATGCAGGACATCCCGGTGTGCCTTATTCCTCGGATGTGGAAGTCGGAAACACCAAAAAAAATCGACTCCCCTTCTCGTCGGAAATAAGCTGGATCTCTGTACCCATTTGTTCGGCCAGATCCTGAGCCAGCAACAGACCTACACCGGTGCCTTGTTCTTCAAGAGTGCCTGAACTGCCTTCGTGTCCGGCAGGAGAGAAAATACGGTTGGCCGCATCCTCTGGCAGACCGCCTGCTTCATCCGCAACTCCGACCGACAACAATCCAAGGCCATATGGCTCCGAGAACACTTCGATGATCTGTCCTTTTTGGCTGTACTTCAAAGCATTGCTGATCAAATTTTGCATGATCAGATGGAGTGCGCCTTTGTCTACAGTGACCGGGGCGTCGATATCCACCCGTTCCTTGATCTGTATTTCCTTCCAGCGAGCTGCACTGGCCAAAAAAGTAGCTTCTTCCGCTACGATATCGCCCGATTGCATGACGCTCGAACTGTTTTCTTCTCCCTCCTGCTTTCTGCGCGCCCAGTCGATCACATCGCGCAGTGTCCGGTCCATTTCATCCAGACTATTCCGGATCATGTGCACGCTTTCGTTCCGTTCCTTTTCCTGAATGTCTTTCCACTTATTGCTCAACAGGTCCGACATCCTCAAGACGAACTGGAAGGGTCCCCGAATGTGGTGAGAGATCAGGGAGAGCAGTTTTTGCTGAGCAAAGGCGGATCGTTGCAGGCTTTGGATCTCCTCTTTTACCCTTTTCAGCTCTCCTTTCATCCGCATATTTTCCTTTTGCAAGCGAATGATAACGCGCGTCAGCAAGAAGAGTGAAGCAAATGCGAGAATAAAAAGGTAGTTCATCTCTTAGGTTTTCATTGGTTCAAGTGAGGGGGAGGTTTTTCAATGAGCCAAGAACGAAACGAATGTAAGCATATTGATATGCCCGAGTAACCAGGACATTCCTAAATGGGTATCCGAGGATGTTCCGGACTTGTGCTAAAAGGGGTCAAAGTGCTGAACAGCACAAACCTGTCCCCTAATTCACTTCCATAAAAGACTATATTTGAAATCAATCAGTGAACCCATGGTTAGAGTGATCATAGCAGACGACCACGCCATTGTCAGAAAAGGGCTGGATCTGTACATCAAATTCCAGGACGATGTTCAGTTGGTCGGAGAGGTAAATAATGGAGAGGAGTTGTCCCAAATGCTCGATTCCATCGAAGCTGATGTAGTGCTCCTCGATATCGATATGCCGAAGATGAATGGGATCACGGCTCTGCGTTCACTGAAAGACGCCCATCCGGGTGTGCGCTTCTTGATCATGAGCATGCATCCTGAAGAGATCTACGGACCTACTGTCCGGAAAATGGGTGCTGCGGGCTATATATCCAAGGACGAGGACCCCAAGCAGGTGATCCAGGCGGTCACTGAGGTGGTGGATGGGAAGGAGATCTTCAATGAAGCGCTTTACAAGGTCAATACGCCCATCAAGGAAAAGGAGCGGAAGATCAAGTTGTCCACCCGGGAAAGCGAAGTCCTCAAATTGCTCTCCATCGGAAAGTCGAACAAAGACATTTCTGAGGAATTGGGTATCAGCGATAAAACGGTGAGCACCTACAAGCAGCGATTGCTCAATAAACTTCAGGCAAAGAACTTGGTGGACCTGATCAACTACGCCAAGATGTATCAGTTTGTCTGACAGACAGAAAGGCTGAAACGTTCCAGGCCCTGAAAACGCATGGACGAACACGTGAATACATTGGAAGAAATGGTGGGCTTCGACAAGGTCGTTGCACGCCACTGTTTAGATCTTGTGTGTATTCATGCTCCAGACAAGAGCATCGTTCATTGCAGCCGCTCCGTTCGCAGTTTATTGGGCTATGATCCTTCTGAATTCAGTGGCCGCGAATTGCTTGACTTTTTCCACGAACAATTCCGATCCGAGATGGATGAGGGCTTGCTGGCCCGTATGCTGTACCGAGAGGGTGCAGCGATCCGCATCATGTTGAGAAGGAAGGATGGGGCGCCGATATGGCTGAGTATGAAATGGGTGAATGAGGCGCGACGCACACTACTTCCCGAGGGATTTTCTGTTTCGGTTTGCACGGACGTGACAGAGAGTGTGTTGCTCACAGAAGACCTCATGAAGGCCTGGTCCAAGGAGAAGGAGATTCACGATCTGCGGCAAAAGCTATTGACCATGGCATCACATGAATTCAAAACGCCTCTGGCCGTTCTTCAGACGCAGCTGGATATTTTGAGGGCATGGGAAAAGGAGGATACGTCCGAACGGCATCTTCACTTGTTTGGGAAGATGCAGAAACAGGTAGATCACCTGGACGCCATGATCAAAGACATCGTGGCCTTGGGCCGGGCCACTCAACAGAAAAATCCTTTCCATCCGATCCCACTCGAGTGGACAGCCTTAGTGGCCTCTGAGATCGACAAAGCGCAAGAAGGCCATCCACATCGAATGATCACTTTAGAAGAACATGGAGGTGCGCAACTGTTGCAGGCAGATGAGCTAATGGCGCGCTATGTGGTATCTAACTTACTGAGCAATGCTTTGAAATATTCCAAGGCACCTACAGAAGTGCGCTGCATCCTGGAATACGGACAGGATGCGCTGTCGATGCGTGTGGAGGATGAGGGTATCGGGATACCACAAGAAGAGCAGACAAGGATATTTGAGCCATTCTACCGGGCGGCGAATGCATTGAATATTGAAGGAACAGGAGCGGCCCTATCTGTCATTCGTGAATTCGTGAACATGCATAGAGGGGAGATGAAAGTAGACAGCACCGAGGATAAGGGCAGCTGCTTTCACATATATTGGCCATACGAAAGAAGCTGAGTAATTTGTAGACTGAATGAAAAAAGTGCTTTTGGTCGAGGACAACAGGGATCTGCTGGAAAGCATGGAGATGCTTTTGGCGGGTCATTTTTTTGTTGAAACTGCCGAGGATGGCCAACAGGCGCTGGAATTGCTCGGCCGATCTCGGCCCGACATCATCGTATCGGACATCATGATGCCCGAGATGAACGGCTATGAGCTGCTGAAGAAGGTGCGGAGTATGGGCGAATTTAAAGATGTACCAGTTGTTCTGCTCACTGCACTTGGCCAGGACGAAAACCTGATCGGAGGCTACGAATTGGGCGCGGACGATTACTTGGTCAAGCCGGTGCGCGCGGAGGTCCTGATCGCTCGACTGAACAACCTGCTCAGGAAGCAGGCCGAAATGCGTTCGCTGTACAATTCAAACCCCGAACAGAATACTGATCTGCCGGTCAAGGACCCTGTCCTGGCCATGCTCGACTCCCTGGTCATTAAAAAATATAAGTTCAAGAACTTCACCATTCCTCAGCTCGCTGGGGATATGGGGCTCAGTTATGTGAAGCTGGATGCTCAGGTCAAGGAGAAAGCCCAGATGACCCCGGTGAAATACATCAATGAGATCAAACTGAAAAAAGCGAAGGAATTATTGGTTGAATCTGGGATGCCCATCAAGGACATCGCATTCAAACTCGGTTTTCGAAGTCTATCCTACTTCGGAAAGTGCTACAAAGCGCGCTTCGGCGTAACTCCTTCAGATGCAAAATCCAACCAATGAGTACCCCTGAGATCCTAATAATTGACGACGACGAGATCAACAACTTCGTTTTGAAGAATGTGATCCTGCGCGCTTTTTCAGATGCATGCATCCACATTGTATCCGAGGGGCAAGAGGGCTTGGACTTTTTGGCGAACAGACGATCTGAGGGAACGGATCCTCCAGGGATCATTCTCGTGGACATCAATATGCCGGTGCTCAATGGATTCGAATTCCTGGATGCCTATCAGGAGCGCTTTGTGAATAAGCACAGTCATGTATACATGGTGAGTTCGTCGATCTCAAAAGAAGACCAAAAGCGTTCATACAGCTATGATTTCGTGCAGGGCTACATCACCAAACCCCTGGTGAATCAGAACGTGGTCTTCATTGTGGACGAATATCTGCAGACCCGACAGAACTGAGCGGCCTTATCAAAGATGCCGTTCGGCGTTTTCGAGCACAGCGGCCATCACCTCCGGGGAATCCCACATGTTTTCAATGTCCTCCCGGCACATGACATCCGCCATGATCCGATCGTGGATCTTTCCGATGCGCAGGGCCTCTTCATAGGG
This sequence comes from Flavobacteriia bacterium, assembly GCA_009921445.1. GTDB lineage: Bacteria > Bacteroidota > Bacteroidia > Flavobacteriales > Schleiferiaceae > RFXV01. The sequence goes on along the minus strand of RFXV01000001.1, from coordinate 3,794 downwards.
TGTGTGCGAAAAGGTCACCATGCTGTAGAGCGGGGTCCAAACATCCGGGAATTTCTCGTTGACCCGGGCCTCGATCTTTTTCCTGAGTAAGAATTCCGGATCCGCCGTCAGGTCGCGCATCTCAATGAAATTCCGCATGGCGAGTTCGGCGATGGCATCCCCACTGGCTTTGCGTTCACGCTGATAGATCTGCATGGCCTCTGACCAGTCTTCTTCCTCATCGAGGATGGCCGCAAGAACGCGGCAGTCCTCAAATCCGGAGTTCATTCCCTGCCCGTAAAAAGGGACGATGGCATGTGCCGAATCGCCAATGAGTGCCGTGGACCCGTTTACCCATGGATAACAGCGAATATTGCATAGCGCACTGTTGGGGTTTTCGGCCCATTCCTTATCGAAGTGGGGCATCAACTCCAGTGCATCGGGAAACTCCTCCTCGAAGAATGCACGTGCTTTGTCCACAGTATCCAGGCTCTCAAATGATTCAGGGCCTTCATAGGGGAAGAACAAAGTGCAGGTGAATGTGCCGTCCGGGTTGGGCAGTGCGATGAGCATGTGTTCGCCCCTTGGCCAGATGTGAAGCGCCTCTTTTTCCAATTGAAAGCTTCCATCCTCTGCTGCGGGAATGCTCAATTCCTTATAGCCGTGGTCGATGAATTGCTGCTCATAGCTGAATCGATGATTGCCCATCATGGAGGAGCGCACCTGGGAAAATGCGCCGTCGGCACCGAAGAGCCAATCTGCTTCGATCGTCCTTTCTCCGTTTCCGTCTTCTTCGATCACCACCTGAGCCTTTTCCTGATCGACAGAGAGAACCCGCTGCCCGAAAGACATGCGCACATTGGGCAGTTCCTCTGCAAGATCCAGTAAGCGTTGGTTGAGCAATCCACGGCTCACAGAATAGATGGCCTGACCTTCCTTTCCGTAGTCCTGATAGGTGAGTTTTCCCTGTGCATCGTGCATTACACGGCGCTTCATGGGGATCGCTATCTCCCGTACGGCCTGATCGGCCTCCACTTCCTCCAGTGCCCGCCACCCTCTGTCGGACAAGGCCAAGTTGATGGACCGTCCCTGATATACCGAGGTTCGACGCGAATCGGGACGGCGTTCGATGAGGTGGACCTGATGCCCTCTTTTGCCGAGGTAGACACTTAAAAGGGAGCCAACAAGTCCAGCACCCGCTATGGTGATGCGTTCAGGTTTCTTCATAAAATTCGAGAATGATCTGCTGCAGTCGGTAGAGGTCTGAATACGAATTATACATTGGAACAGGGGCCATCCTTATAACGTTCGGATTCCGCCAATCCGCCACCACACCGTGGCTGCTGATGTGATCGAAGAGCGCTTTGCCTTCACTTGGAATGAAAAGGGAAAGCTGACAACCGCGGGCCTCTGGATCCGCAGGCGTCAGAAGGCGCCAGCCGGTCTGATGTTTTTGGTCGATCTCAAGAAGAATGCCTTCGAGTATTCCAGTCAGGTGCACCGATTTTTTACGGAGTTCCTCCATGGAGGTCTGGTCGAATAGGTCCAGTGCTGCCCTGTGTGCTGCCATCGCCAGTACGGGTGCATTGGACAACTGCCAGGCTTCCGCAGTCTTCATGGGCTCAAAGACTTCGTCCATCAGGAAGCGGCTTTTGTCGTCGTGTCCCCACCAGCCTTCGAAACGCGGTATATCCTTGACATTGTGGTGGCGCTCATGGATGAAGATCCCTGCCACACTCCCAGGACCGCTGTTCAGATATTTGTAACTGCACCAAGCGGCCATATCCACACCCCAATCGTGCAGGGCGAGCGGCACATTGCCTGCAGCGTGTGCCAGGTCCCAGCCCACCATGGCTCCTTTTGCTTTCAGCGCCTTGGTGATGCGTTGCATATCAAATAGCTGCCCTGTGTAATAATTGACCCCGCCCATCAGGCTCAGGGCGATCTCATCGCCCTTTTCTTCTATGAGCTTCAGGATGTCTTCGGTATGCAAATGATCGGAGCCGTCGGGATTTTCCAATAGGATGAGGTGATCATCTGTCAAGCCGTGAAAGCGCAGTTGGGAGCGGAGAGCGTAGAGATCGGATGGAAAGGCCTTGGCTTCGATCAGGAGTTTGTTCCGCTTTTGATCCGGGCGAAAGAAACTGACCATCAAGAGGTGAAGGTTGGCTGTCAGGCCATTCATGGGCACCACTTCTTCTGTCTTGGCCCCAACGATCCGGGCCAGTGATGACTGAAAAAAGCTGTGATAATCCACCCAGGGTCGGCGGGAACGGGTGTGTCCTTCCACACCGAGCTCCTTCCAATCCTCTAGTTCTTCCAGCAGGTACTTCTCCGCAGCCTTGGGTTGTAGCCCAAGCGAATTTCCTGTGAGGTAGACGGTCTCCCGGCCATTGGCATCTTTGGGGAAATGATAGGACGATCTCAGGTGGGCCAACGGATCGGCCTTATCCCATTCTTCGGCTTGATTTGCTCGTATCACAAGACGAATGTAAAGGAAGGGAAGGGGATGGCCCTCATGGCTGAACGATCCAGATCATCATAGCCAACAAGATCGGTAAGGCCTCCATGTGAAAAGAGATGAAAAGCGGATCGGATCGGTCATTGATCCGTCTGAGTCCCCATGCGGTCAAAAGCCCAGGCACAACAACAAAGAGCACACAACTTCCACAGGAGGAGAACAGTGAGTGCTCGGTCAGGAGCAGGCAAAAAGCGAACAGATTGCACAATTGAGCCAACCGCAGGGCGTCCGATCGGCCCCTTTGGGCACTGGTCTGAATGCTGGAATCGTCAAACTCAAGGTCGCGGATATCAAAAGCAATGGCCAAAGAGCCGATCCAGAAAAAGACGAACAAACTGCGCAGGAGAATGAGTCCAAACGGTGCATCCGCTGTGTAAAGAGGAACAAATGCACATACCCAGCTCCAGGTAAAGGCGATCAAGGGCAGTTTCAGCCTCGGGAACGACCGAAGGCCTTTGCGCCAAAACCGAGAAGACGGATAGAGGGCCGAGGTGAACAGTGCCGGCAGAAGCCAGAGCGCAGAATGGAGATGCATGCCCACCAGCAGACCGAGGGCAAGCAGGGCACTTGCTCCGGAGATCAGCTGCAAAAAAGACGAATGACGCGCCGTAAAGGCGAGGACGGGATGCTCTGCTTTGGTACCTCCTCCAAAAGAACCGCTCAGATGCATGTATCCATAGGCGGCAAGGGTCGCGAAGAACACCATCAAGGCGTAGGAAGCGGGTATATGCGGAAAGCGGATCGAGTGGGTAAGGGCGAGCGCAGCTGCCGAACCGGCGACCACTGTATTGGAATAGGCCAGATTCTCCAGCAGCTTTCTCACACGGGCAAAGGAAGGAAGTTCGCGAGAATCGTCATAGCTTGTACCGAACTATCTCACTCCGTCTCAAACCGGAGCATAAAACAAGGGCTTATGCCGATGTATCATCGTCTGGGGAAGATCCCCCACAAAAGACATACGGTCTTTAAAAAACCCGACGGGAATCTTCATTACGAGCAGCTCTTTGGCACGGAAGGATTCAGCGGAATGTCTTCGCTGCTCTATCATCTGAACCGGCCCACTATGGTCGGGGAAGTTGGGCAGGCCATCGATCGGACCCCGGAAGCTGCTGTGACGCACAACCTGAAATCCCGAATGATCAAGGGCTTCGATCTGAAACCTGCTGATGATTTCCTCGAGGCGCGCAAAGTGATGCTCTTCAACAACGACCTGAACGTCAGTTTGGCTGCACCCCGGGCATCCATGACCGACTACTTTTACAAGAACGCGGATGCCGATGAACTCCTCTTTGTC